>CAZZHN010000103.1:13310-16105 GCA_964654065.1 uncultured Solibacteraceae bacterium | reverse complement strand
TGTTGCAAGGCACCGGCAAGTTCATGCGCCATGTGAAACTGAGACCGGGAACGGCTGCGAACACCAGATCTCTAAGCAGGCTCATCGATACGGCGTACTCGGATATCAAGGCCCGTGTCGAAAACGGCTAGCTCAGAGAAACGCCTGGAGAAGGCCGATTCCCCCGACTACGGGCCACAGCTTGCCGGGACCGGAGCGCGAGCCCGCGTCTCGCCCCATAACTGCGCGGTGTGGCATGATACACGTTTGGAGAAACGTTTGGAGACCTGCGAGTGGCTTTGACGGTTGGCGTGGTCCGAGAGTCGGCTCCCGGAGAGCGTCGTGTCGCACTGGTTCCGGGCGCGGCGGCGGTTTTGGGCAAAGCCGGAGCGGAACTGGTGATCGAAGCCGGTGCGGGAGAAGCCGCCGGCTTCACGGATTCCGAATACCGCGAGAAGGGCATCGGCCTCGCGAGCCGCGCGGAGGTTTTTCAGAAGGCGCACGTGCTGCTCCAGGTCCGCACCCCGGGTGCGAACGCGGAAGCCGGTGCTGGTGACACGGCGTCATTCAGCCGCGGCCAAACGGTCATCGGGTTCGCCGAGCCGCTGACGGCGCTCAGCGCGGCACAGGCGCTGGCGCAGCGGGGCGTCAACCTGCTGGCGATGGAATTGATGCCGCGGATTACGCGGGCGCAGAGCATGGACGCTCTCTCCTCCATGGCGACCGTCGCCGGTTACAAAGCAGTGCTGCTGGCGGCCGATGCTCTGCCGCGCATGTTTCCTATGCTGATGACGGCAGCGGGGACGGTTTCGCCGGCGCGCGTGCTGGTGATCGGCGCCGGCGTCGCAGGACTGCAGGCTATCGCCACCGCCCGCCGCCTGGGCGCCGTGGTGAGCGGCTACGACGTGCGGGCCGCGGTGAAGGAGCAGGTGGAAAGCCTGGGCGCCCGGTTCGTGGTGCTGGACCTTCCCAGCGCAGCGGCCGAGGACAAGGGCGGCTACGCTAAGGCACTGGGAGACGATTTCTACCGCCTGCAGCGCGAACTCATGGCCGCCGTGCTGGCGGAGCAGAATGTGGTGATTACTACCGCTGCGGTTCCCGGCAAGAAAGCGCCGGTTCTGATCACGCGCGAGATGGCGGCGCGCATGGCGCCGGGATCGGTGATTGTGGACATTGCGGCTGAGCGCGGCGGCAACTGCGAGCTGACGCGCGCCGGGGAAGTGGTGGAGGCGGGAGGAGTGCGCATCCTGGGGCCGGTCAATCTTGCGTCCGAGGTTCCCTACCATGCGAGCCAGATGTACGCCAGGAACATCGCAACCTTTCTGAAGTATCTGATCAAGGAAGGGCAACTGGTGCTCGACCGCCAGGACGAAATTGTGCGCGAGACGCTGGTGACGCTGGACGGTGAGGTAGTTCATCCGCGGGTGCGCGAGATGCTGGGCCTGGAGGCCGGCAGCGCGAGGAGTTGATCACATGCCGGGAGACCTGGGGCTTGGATTATACGTTTTCATGCTGGCGACATTCGTCGGATTGGAAATCATCCGCAAGGTGTCGCCGTTGCTGCACACGCCGCTGATGTCGCTCACCAACGCGATTTCCGCGATCTCCGTGGTGGGTGCGATCCTCATTACCGGCGCGCAGGGGGCTACCACTCTCAGCAAAGTACTGGGGTTCATCGCCATCACTGCGGCGGTCACCAACATCGTGAGCGGTTTTCTCATCACCGACCGCATGCTCAAGATGTTCAAGAAGCGAGAGGGTCCAAAGTGACGAGCCAGGTGGTCGACTACATCTACATCGTGGCCGCGGCACTCTTCATTTTGTCGCTCAAGTGGATGAACTCGCCGGCCACGGCGCGCCGCGGCGTCTTTGCGGGCGAGATCGGCATGCTGCTGGCCGTCACCGGGACCCTGGCGGCGCACCAGGTGTTCAACTGGCAGTGGATTCTGGCGGCATTTTTCATCGGCTCGGCGGTGGGAGTGCCCATCGCCTACATCATGCCGATGACGGCGGTTCCGCAGCGGACGGCCATGTCGCACGCCTGCGGCGCGCTGGCGGCGGCGCTGGTGGGCACGGCCGAGTATTACCGCTCGGTTCAGTTACACGCACCCCTGGCCACGTTCGAAATGGTGGCGCTGGTGGTGGAGACGCTGCTTGGTTTCCTGACTTTCACGGGCAGCCTGATGGCGATGGGCAAGCTGCAGGAGATTCTGCCGTCGCGGCCGCTTGTCTATCGCGGCCAGAACGTCATCAACCTGACGCTGTTCGCGGTCGCGGCGGCGCTCGGTATCCGGCTGATTCTGGTTCCCACGGATGCGTGGATTTTCCCGATTTTCGCTGGCCTGGCCCTGCTGTTCGGCGTGCTGCTGATTATTCCCATCGGCGGCGCCGATATGCCAACGGTGATCGCGCTGCTGAACTCGTATGCGGGACTTTCGGCGTGCGCCATGGGGTTCGCGCTGGACAATAAGCTGCTGGTGATTGCCGGGGCGCTCGACGGATCGTCGGGGCTGATTCTTTCGATCATCATGTGCAAAGCCATGAACCGCTCGTTCAGCAACGTGCTCTTCGGCGGATTCGGGCAGATTGTGGCCTCGAAGACCGCCAAAGAGCAGCGGCCGGTGCGGAGCGCCAGCGCCGAAGAGGCGGCGTCGATCCTGGAGGCAGCCTCGAGCGTCATCGTGGTGCCTGGCTACGGTCTGGCCGTGGCGCAGGCGCAGCACAAAATCCGCGAGCTGTACGACAACCTGATGCGGCGCGGCATCGACGTGAAATTTGCCATCCACCCGGTGGCGGGACGCATGCCGGGGCATATG
>CAZZHN010000103.1:0-13300 GCA_964654065.1 uncultured Solibacteraceae bacterium | reverse complement strand
GGCCGAAGCCGACATCCCGTACGACCGGCTAGTGGAGATGGACGAGATCAACTCGGAGTTCCCGCAGTGCGACGTGGCCCTGGTCATCGGCGCCAACGACGTCACCAACCCCGCGGCCCGCAATGACCCGGCGAGCCCGATCTACGGAATGCCGATTCTGGATGTGGACAAAGCGCGCACCGTGATGGTGATCAAGCGTTCGATGAGCCCCGGGTTCGCCGGCATCGACAACGAGCTGTACTACATGGACCGCACTCTGATGCTGTTTGGCGACGCCAAGGCATTCGTGGCCGAAATTGTGCGAGAGCTGCCGGCGCGCGCGGCGGCGTGATCACATTGCCAACAGGTATCGGTCGTCGGCGGGCGCCTCCTTATCGCGCCTGACAAGCTTCGTTGATGTCCGGCTTTCGAGCACCCGCTGAGGCGCGCCGCGTTTCGCTACGTTGATCATGGCGCGGCCCATGCACTCCGTGGTGGTCACATACTGGGGAACGAGCCTTCGCAAGACCGGGTACAGAGGGCCGACGACCCCATAGACCAGCTTCACCCACCGGGTTTTGGGCGTCACGCCGTGCATGGGTTGGATGTATCCGGGGCGAAACATGTAAGCCGCCTTAAACGGCAGCCGGAGCAGGGCGTTTTCGGTTTCTCCCTTGACGCGCGCCCACATGCTGCGTCCCGCGCTGTCGGTGCCGGTTCCCGAGACGAAGGTCATATCCGGGTTTCCCGCAGCGAGCGTCCCCGCCGCCGACAACGTGAGGTCATAGGTGATGCGGCGGTATTCCGGTTCCGCCATACCAACCGACGAAACGCCGAGGCAGAAGAAACAGGCATCATAGCCCGACAGATCCGCTTCGATTGCGGAGAGATCGGAAACGTCGTGACGGACGATTTCACGCAGCTTTTCGTGCCGCTGTCCGGTCGGCGTACGGACCAGCGAGAGAACGGTTACCACTTCCGGGTCGAGCAGACACTCCCGCAGAACGCCTTGTCCGACCATTCCGGTCGCGCCAAAAAGGATTACCTGCATGGGACTTCCCACGTTGCACCAGCCTGGTTGGATGACGACGATGCCAAGAAGTCAGCACTGACGCAACACGACCAATTTACCAATGTTGGAAGGCCGCAAGCTCCGGGAATGCGTGCAGGCGCGGCAGGGCAGACGGCAGTGCGGAAGCGCGCGCTCGCCCGCTCAAGCAGTTCCATCGGCTGGAGCCAGCCAGCGAAACATGAAGAAGTGGTGACCGCAAAGCGAACACCGATAGGGCAGAAGGATCCAGTGAAGGGCCTTTTCGATGGCGTTGCGCACTCCTACGCCTCGAAATTCGATGGATCGGCAATGTGGACACCGTGGATGAAGCACAGAAACCCCGATTCACTAACTGATCGGCGTCATCGTGCTGCCGTCCCACCGGTGAGACGGTTCGGTCCGGCGACGGACCAAACGATTTACGAACGAAGGAGCGCGGCCTCTTCCAGGGTGATCTCTTCCGGACCGGTACGCTCTTGATCTTTCTTTTGTGCCCGCTTTGCAGCCTTATCGCGCTGCTTCTCAGCGCGCGCCATTTCTTTCTGACGTTTCTGGAACGTTGTACGCGATCGGGTGGCCATAGGCTGTCTCCTTTTTATACTCTTCTATTCGGCTCAGACTTCCGTCATCGAATGCACACGGAACCGCCGCACCCGGCAGCAGCACAAACCGGATCGAATCCGCGTGAGAAGAGGACGAAGGGCGGCGCTTGCAAAAACCGCCCTCAATCAGATTTTACCCTACCAGCGTTTGTTTTGTCGCTGGCCGCCGCCGTTACCGCGGAATCCGCCGCCGCTGCCCCGGTCTTCTTTGGGCTTGGCTTCGTTGACATTCAGCGCCCTGCCATCGAGTTCCCGGCCATTCAGTGCCGAAATGGCAGCTTCCGCCTCGGCATTCACGCTCATTTCCACGAATCCGAAGCCTCTGGCCCTTCCGGTCTCCCGGTCGGTCACCACGCTCACGCGGTCAACCGCGCCGTACGCTTCAAACATGGATCGAACCGCCTCTTCGGTTGCACCGAAGCTTAGGTTTCCTACAAAAATATTCTTCAATTCGATTCTTCTTTCTGGAATTTGCAGAGCAGCGAATCTCGGGCAGGATAGACGGTTGTGCCGGACTATACGATGGGCCTCAATTAGCGGAACTGTCAAACTACGGCTTTATGGTAACACGAAACGGCGCGCGACCCTACGAAATAAAACCGGATTGAGGCTCTGCTCAGTGCGAAACGTCAGTTTTCAGCAAGAGCACCGCCCGCGATGAGCAAGCGAATGCCCCGCCATTGGCGTTACATCTCGGCGAGCGCGGCGGTGCCGCTTTCTACAGCGGCGGCCTGGTCTTTGCGCCGGATCGCTCTCACCATGGACTTCACGTGCGGGATGGCCCGGGCTGCTCTTTCGTACACCGGCACCAGTGCCGGCGCACGATTGACAGCGTCCGTCCGGTAGCCCTTGTATAGCGGGCGCGCCATCTGGTGCATCTCGTAGAGGCACTCGCCGCCCAGCTCTACCTGATCGTCCCATCCATCTTTGTCGGGGCTTTGCAGCGACCGCAACATTCCGCGAAGCAGAACTTTCGTGCTGTCATATAACATAAGATCACCCGCGTTCCATTTGATGAAGTTTTTCGCTTCCCCGAGCCGATCAGGCGCCGGGGTAAATCGGTGGCAGACACTGTAATGTAATGGCTTATTTGCATTGTAGCACACTGCGCGGCGTGCTACACTAGGCGCTAGATTTGATGCTCCTGCCGATTCAAGGCCGACCTGTCGAGAGTCTCCGCTAAATTCGTCGCCTTCCCAATTAGCCGCCTTCAAATCAAGAAAAGGACTTTAAGAGGATGAAGAACATTTTTGTAGGCAATCTCAGCTTCGGAGCGACGGAGGAGTCCATCCGTTCCCTGTTTGAAGCTTACGGCAGCGTTGGGCGCGTCAATATCGTTACGGATCGGGACACCGGTCAGCCCAGAGGCTTCGGATTCGTCGAAATGACCAACGATGCTGAGGGCGAGAAGGCGATCGCTGGTTTGAACGGGACGGACCTTGACGGCCGGACCATGAATGTCAACGAAGCGCGTCCCAAGGCCGAGCGGTCCGGCGGCGGCGGTGGCGGGTTTGGGCGAAAGCGCTGGTAAGCGCCTCCGCTTCAGAACGAGAGGATCGAGGCCGTCGCCGGCCGCAGCCCTGAGCAGGCGGGAGTGACGGGTGATCGCGGGCAGGCAGCAAGGATCTGATCGTGAGCCAGTCATACACATTTATCGATGCCGCCGGGCATCAGGCGCAGTATACGGTGTATGACAAGGATCGTCACGATCAGTTCTACTGGTCTACCGATCACGGGGACAACGGACTGGCACCTACCTTCGCCCAAGCGCAGGATCGGGCGCGAACAGTTCTGAAAGCCAGTATGGCGGCCCGGCGGCGATCCAACGAGCTGCATCGCTAGCGGGGCCGGCCCTGGGCCATCGGGTTCCGAGCGCAATCGCCCGTAGAGTCGAATTTTTTCCCAAAGTGAGCAATTCTGAACAGACAGGAAGCCGCTGCACTGTCTTAAACTCCTCAGTGGGCCTCAAACCGGAGATTCGGGCAACTCCTTTCCACTGCGCTGGGTCCTAGCAGTACAAATCTCGATCGGTGTGCCAGAATGGCAACTGGGGGGGCTACGTGAAAGCCAACGGGAAAAGCGCGGTCGCGACGCGTGTGAGTGGCGAGGCCTTGGCGGACGGCCCTCCGGCGGGTTGTCCATCGATCCGGATCCTGCTGTATTGCCCCGACAACGGCGTGACGCGCAACTTCATGCCGCACTTGTGGATGTTTCTGCTGCAAGCGCTCACGCCGGCGCACCACGAGGTGTTGCTGATCGATGGCAACACCCAGCCGATGAGTGATGCGGAGCTGGTGCGGTACGTGGTCGAGCACAAGATCGGGCTGGTCGGTATCGGCGCCATGACGCGCATGATCGCCAAGGCCTACCGTGTGGCCGACGCGATCCGGGCCGCCGGCGTTCCGGTAGTGATGGGCGGGCCCCACGTCACCGAGGTGCCGGACGAGCCCCTGGGCCGGGATGGCGGCCCGCGTCACGCAGATGCAATCGCCCTCGGCGAGGCGGACCAGACTTGGCCACGGATCGTGGAAGATGCGGCGCGGGGCGTGTTGAAGGAGATCTATGCGCCCGTAGACGCATTCGGGCAGGAGCAGAAACCGAGCCTGGACAACTATCCGGCCATCCCGTGGGAATCGATTGATATCGGCCAGTTCAACCGGATCCCCAGCGCTGTGCAGAAGGTCATGCACCACTATCAAACGGGCTGGGAGACGTTCCACATCATTCCCATCGAGTCGGGGCGCGGGTGCCCTTATGGCTGCGAATTCTGCACCGTGACCGGCTTCTTCGGCGACTCGATCCGTTTTCGCTCGAACAAGAGCATCGTCGACGAAATGCTGCGGCTGAAGGCGCGCGCGCAAAGTACGCGAGGCAAGATCGCTGTTTTCTTCGTCGACGATAACTTCGCAATCAACGTGAAGCGCACCAAAGCGCTGCTGCGCGATATCATCGCGGCGGGGGCGCAACTCTCCTGGGTGGGCCAGATCAGCGCCAACCTGCTGCGCGACGAGGAACTGGTCGACCTGATCGCGGATTCGGGCGGCAAGTGGATTTTCATTGGCATGGAGTCGCTCGATCCGGCCAACCTTGCCAGCGTCAAGAAGAGCTTCAATAAGCCGGCCGAGTACGCCGAGGTGCTAGAGCGCCTGGCGCGGCGGCACGTCTATGCCATCACGTCGTTTATTTTCGGGCTCGACAACGATTCGGCCGGCGTCGCGAAGCGCACGCTAGAGCAGATTCGCACCTGGCCGCCGGTGCTGCCGGTGTTCGGCCAGATCACGCCGTTCCCGGCAACTCCTCTTTATGACCGCCTCGCAAAGGAAGGGCGCCTGACGCGGCCCAAGCACTGGCTGGAGTTTGCACCATTTCAGATGGCGCACACGCCTCTCAAGATGAGCATCCCGGAAGTACAGGCGGAGGTCCGCCAAGCCTGGCTGGATTCCTATAGCGCGGCGGCCACCGCGAGCGCGATCGAATCGATCGCGGACGAACCGGTTCCGTACAAAATCAGCCACCTGATCGCCCGGGTGTTCTTCCGAGGGATTTATTTCCCGCCGAAGGGTGTGTGGGGATGGTTCAAGGTGATTGCGCAGTACCGGGGCTCGATCTTCTGGATCGTGAAGGAATCCTTCACCCAGTGGAATGGCGCGGCCGGCAAGGGCGTGCGCCTGGAGTTCGAAACCGGTGCGCGCCAGGCGGAAGCGGAGCCTCTGCCTGTTCCGGAAGTCGTCACGGTGGTTACACAGCAGAGCTGATCCACTGGAGGATTCGGAGCTGGAATTCAGCTGGCGCGAGGAGGGCGGTCACTTGCTGCGGTGCCGCTCGTAGGCCTTCCAGATCTCCGCCGCGGCGCCCTCATAGCGGTCTTTGCTGCCGCAGTTTTCCTCTCCGAAGGCGCTCAGGAACACTTCATACAGGAGGCCATGCATCCGCTGCTGGTCTTCCGCCTCTCCAATCCGCAACAGCAAAAGGTCCACTTCCGGATCGTAATCGCCGGTGTTGTGCTTGCCGTCCAGATCCATGATGTTGTGCCGGAAAAGGATGTCGCTGACGGCGCGGTAAAAGCTGCCATATTCTTTCTGCAGCACACGATGCTGCTCGCGCTCTTCGCTATCCATCGGCATAGAATCAGGGTAACAGACTGCGGATTCCGGCGAAGCGGAACGCTCATGCCTGGAGGCGGTCAGGATCCGTCAAGGTCGCGTCTCGCTCTGGTCCAGGACAACGAGCACGTGCCCTTTCTTGTGTCGGGCCTCCGTATAGCGGTGAGCCTCGGCGATCTGATCCAGCGAGTAGCGCCGATCGATGACGGTTGTTAGCATTCCGGCCTCGATCAGCCCCTTGAGAAACGCCAGATCGGCCGGGGTCCCGCGCGCCATTCCACCAATTACTTTCGCGGAGCCAACGAGGGAAACCCACATCCCGCGAAGGATCGCTCCCAGAATCGACGCAGCTCCTCCCGCAGCACCGATCCGCACATAGGGGCTGCCTGGCTTGAGGGATTTCAGGCTCCGCGAAAAACCGCTCTTGCCCACCGTGTCGACGACGATGTCATAGACCGGGCCGTCCTTCGAGAAATCCTCCCTGGTATAGTCCACCACCTCGTCAGCGCCGAGAGACTTTACCATCTCCAGATTCGCCGTGCTGCAAACGCCGGTGACGCGCGCTCCGAAATATTTGGCCAGTTGAACCGCGAAGACGCCGACGCTGCCGGACGCTCCGTAGATGAGCACCTTTTGTCCCGCCTGGATGTTGGCAGCTCTGAGGAAATGGAGCGCCGAAAACCCGCCGAACAAGATGGCTGCGGCTTCCTCCAGCGTCATATTCGCCGGCTTGATCGACACCATGCCATCTTCGGGCACGCACAAGTACTCGGCGTGAGCTCCGAGTTTGAACCCTGTCGACCCGAATACCTGGTCGCCCGGAGCGAACCGGGTCACGGCCTTACCAACGGATTCAACGGTTCCGGAAAACTCCATCCCAAGAATGTTGATCTTCCGGGGTCTCCAAAGGCCATTCATGAATCGAATGAAGAAAGGATCGGCCTTTCTGAACCTCCAATCCGGCGCGCAAATCGTCGTCGCGCGGACGCGAACCAGAATCTCGTTGTCGTTGGGAACGGGCCTGGCGACATCCCTGATTTGCAGAACCTCCGGGGGCCCGTACCGGGTGTAGACGGCGGCTTTCATACCAGGCGATTCACTCCTCGCGCAGCAGTGTCAAAGGATCCAGCGACAGCGCGCGCTGTGCGGGGATCCACGTGGCGAGCAGCCCCAGCAACAACATGGCGAGAACCACGCCGGTCAAAACCAGCGGATCGCGGGGAGTCGCCTGATATACGATGGAAGCCAGCACCCGGCTGGCGAGGATCCCGAGGAGCAATCCCGCCGTCGAACCCAGAGCGAGCAATTTGAATGCACGCCCCAAACTCGCCTGCAACACTTCATTGCGCTGCGCGCCGAGAGCCATACGAATGCCCAACTCCCGCCGCCGCTTGCTGACCGAATTTGCAGCCATGCCAAAGATGCCGGTCATGGCCAGCATCGCGCCCATCACGCCCATCAGGCCGAGCGATGCCGTCGCCACGCGCGAGGTAAACAGAGCTCCGTCCATTCCCTCGATCCACGTTTCGGTGTAAACAGGGATCGCTGCGTCCACGCCCCGCAAGGTGCTCCTGACGGCGCCGGCGAGTTGCTGCGGATCGAGCCCGGAGCGTACTACCAGCCACGTCTCGCTGGATGGCGATTGCAGGATGGGGAGAAACATCGCCGGCTGTGGATCTTCGGCGAGGTTGGTCGTATACTTGCCTTCTTCCACGATGCCCACCACCTGGATGCGGGCACCACCCAGGACCTTATAGTATCTGCCCAGGGAGCTGGTGACGGAGCCAAAGATTTTGCGAGCAAACTCGCGGCTGACCACCGCTACACGTTGCGCGGTCTGATCGTCATGCGGTGAGAAAGTCCTGCCCACCAGCAAAGCTGTGCCGGCGGCCTGGAAATAGTCGGGAGATACGCTGTACTTCACAGCGGTGGCGGCGGCATTTGCCGGCCGCAGATCCGCCGTTTCGTCGGTAAAAACATTGGCGGCGTTCCAACCCTCCACGAGCGGCGGGTTATCCACGAGTCCTGCAGAGTTTACGCCGGGAATCGCGCGCACCGCATCGGCCATGCGCTTCTGCATGGCGGGCACTGCATCGCCGCGATACCCGGCCATACTCAGATTGGTTTCGACCAGCATGGCGTTTCGCGGCTCAAAGCCGAAATTCGCGTGTACCGAGCGCACCAGCCCGCGCACGGCGACCATGGAAGAAGTGACCAGCAGCGCACAGATCGCGATTTGCACGACGAGCAACAGGTCGCGGACGGTCAGGCGCCGCCCGGCCATGACGGTGGAACCGGCCTTGACCACCTGGTATGGATTCGTCTTGAGCACCTGGCGCACGGGAACGATGCCGAAGAGGATTCCGCTGACAAGCGCCAAAGCCAAAGCCACTGCATAGACGTGGGCGTCCGGGTAAACGGGCACCTGGATGGGAAATCTGGGTATTGGCTGCCACACGCTCAACCAGCGTAAGAGCAGGATGCTGCCGTCCAGTCCGACGGCGCCTCCCATCAGCGAGATCAGCACGGCTTCGGTAAACAGTGTCCGCAGGATGCGGTTGCGGCTTGCTCCCAGCGCGAGCCGCAGCGCAACTTCGCGGGAACGATCAGCGGCACGGGCGGCAAACAGGGTGCCCAGGTTGGCACACGCCGCCAGCAGAATCAAACCCGCCAGCAGCATCAATCCGGTGACGAATGCTCGCACCGGACGCCCGATGAAGTTGCCCGGAAGGCTGGGACGGGCCAGCGAGAAGGTCATTTTGGCATCGTCTTTGGGGTAGATCTTTTCGAGCGCGGAGCCAATCGAATTCAAATCGGCAGCAGCCTGTAACGGAGTGACTCCCGGCCTGAGATGCCCCATCACCTGAAAAACCCAGCGGATACCGCGCGCGTTCAGGTCACTCGCGCCCTCCACCTGTTCCCGGTTCACGATCGGCACGAAGAAATCGGGAGTGAAAAACAACAGAGTGCCGTGGAACTCCGGCGGCGCGACGCCGAAGATGGTAAAGGGGTGCTGATTCAGGCGGACCACACGGCCTTCCACGCTACGATCATCCTGAAAATGAGTATGCCAATACCCGTAGGTCAGCACGATGTAGGGTGCGCTGTTCGGGCCATGCTCATCGGAGCCGTGGAAGAAACGGCCCAGATTCGGCTTGAGGCCCAAGACGTCAAAGTAGTTCCCGCTCACTTCGTAGAGCGAGACGCGGACCGGGTTGTCACCGGTGTCCAGGCCTGCACCGGCGATATTGTAGGCGGCCAGACCCTCAAAACTGCGGTTCTGGTCGCGCAGATCGAGATAATCAGGATACGACTGATACGTACCCCAAGCGCTGGTGCGCTCGATTCCGTAGAGGCTCTCGGCGCGGGGCACGTTCAGGGGGCGGAGGATCACGGCGTTCAAAATGCCAAAAACCACGGCGTTGGCGCCTATCGCCAGTGCCAGAGTCAAGACGGCGACGACGGTGAATCCGGGGGACTTTCGCAGCACGCGAAGGCTGAAGCGCAGGTCTTGCATCAGCGTCTCAAGAAAATTGCCGCCGAGCGCCTCGCGGCATTCCTCCTTGAAGCGCTGCTGACCTCCGAACTCGATGCGGGCGCGGCGCTCTGCCGCGGCCCGGCCGAGGCCGGCACGCTGCAGATCATCGGCGCGGTGCTGGATGTGCGAGTGAAGCTCCTCGTCCATGTCGTTCTCAACCTGAGAACGATGAAAGAACTTAGAGGCAAGGGAGCGAAGGTAGGCCAGAAGCCTCATGTTTCCTCCGGTTGGGCGGACAGGGCGGAAGCGATGGCGGTGGCGAGGCGGTTCCAGCCTTCCGTTTCCTCGCGCAGACGCTTGCGCCCCAGGGCAGTGAGCTCGTAGAACTTCGCCCGGCGATTGTTCTCCGATGTGCCCCAGGTTGCTTTCAGCAGGCCCTGGCGCACCAGACGGAACAACGCTGGATAGAGGGCACCCTGCTCGATGACCAGGGCTTGCTCCGAGATCTGCCCGATGCGCAGGAGAGCGCCGTAGCCATGGAGGGGGCCGAGCGACACCGCCTTGAGAATGAGAAGATCGAGCGTTCCTGGAAGAATCTGGGCCTGGCCGTTCATTTACACTCCTAAGACAGTAAGGAGTATATCACGATCTTTCCTAAGCTGTCAAGGAGAGAGTGAGTACGAAACCAGCGGACGCAGCTCTGCCGACTGACCGGCCAGGGTGCACACGCGGAGGCACCGGCCTTTCGCCGGCAGGTCAGGGCCGGTTCGATCCGTTTCGCTTTGCCATTGCGGCCTCCAGCCCTTTTCGGGCGGCATCGAAATCCGGTTGGATGCGAAGAGCTTCCGAATACTGCCCAACCGCCTCGTCGAGGCGCCCGAGGCTGGAAAGCAGGCGGCCCAGATCGTTGTGGACCCCCGCATCGGTTGGTCTGAGCTGCGCCTCGATGCGAAACTCGGCGAGCGCTTGGTCGAGCCTCCCGCGGCTCAGCAGGACGACCCCCAAGCTGTGGTGGGCATCGGCGTGGTCGGGCCGGAGCTGGACCGCCTCCAGGAGTTCCGGAATCGCCTGGTCCGAGCGTCCCATGGCGGCTAGCATCCTCCCAAGGACAAAATGCCCGTCGGCGGATTCTGGTCTCAGCTGCACCGCCTCCCAGAACTCGCGCAGGGCTTCATCGGCACGTCCCTGGCTGAACAGGAGCGCGCCATATCCGGAATGGCCTTCCACGTTGCGCGGCTGGAGAGTCAGCGCCAGGCGATATTCCCGCTCGGCGTCGTCCATATTTCCAGCTCGTCTGAAAAGGGTCGCCAGGTTGACATGCGCTTCCGCGTAATTCGGCTGGGCGCGGAGGGCCTCCAGGACGTGGACGCGGGCTTCGTCGTTGCGCAGCTTGCTGAGATAGTAGTCCGCCAGGTTGTTCTGCGCGACGTAGTTGTCCGTGGTGACGTCCAACGCGTGCCGGAACAGCGCTTCGGTATTGGCCCAGTATCGCAGCTGGAGCCAGGTAAGAACCATGCAGAGCGAACAGGCGGCGAGCGCCGAAGCGACAACCACGTTCCTGGCGCCCGGCCAGCGCTTGACAACGTCGACGGCGCCCCAGCTCAGCATGATGGCAAGCCCGACTGCCGGCAAGTAAGTGTACCGATCCGCGGAAGACTGTCCCCCCACCTGAACCAGCCCGATCACAGGCACCAGTGTGCCGATATACCAAAACCATCCGACCGCCAGGTAAGGGCTGGAGTGAAGCCGGCGCAGCGCCAGGACCGTGATGCCGGCAAGGACGACGCCCGCCGCCACGGCGCGCCACACAGGCAGCTGATGGGAGTAGGGATAAAACACCGCCAGTTTCGCGGGCCAGAACATGCGGACGATGTACGTCACATAAGTCACCAGCGAATTGGAGACCCGCAGACCGGCCGGCAAGACACGGAGGGATTGGACGGCGTGGCCTTGTTGCTGGGCGATAAAGGTAACCAGCGATGCGCCGGCGGCCAGCGCAAAGAGCGGCAGCTTTTCCCAGAGTATGACGAGGCGGTTGGCGCGGCGCAGCGGCCAGAAATCGAGCAGCAGCAGGACCAGCGGCAGCGTGACGGCCATCGGTTTGGCCATCAGCGCGCACGAGAACGCGCCCAGGACCAGCAGATAGCGGCCTACGCCGGGCCGTTCCGCATAGCGCGCGTAGCACCACATCGTCAGGCACCAGAAGAAGGCGCACAGTACATCCTTTCTCTCCGCGACCCAAGCTACGGATTCGACATGCAAGGGATGCAGCGCAAGAAGGAATGCCACGAACGCGCTCGGCCAGAGTGCCCCCGTCATTCGCTGCAGCGCGGCGAACAAAAGCAGAGCGGCCAGGGCGTGGAGCAGCAGGTTCGTCATGTGATGCCATCCGCTGCGCAGCCCGAAGAACTGGTAATCCGCCATGTGAGAAATGCGCGTCAGCGGAAACCAGTTCTCCGCGTCGGTAGAAGTGAAAGCCCAATCCAGACCGTCTGAAGTCAGTCCGGCGCGCACGTGATTGTTCCCGGTGACGTACTCCGGGTCGTCGAAGTTGACGAAATCGAAGTGCCGGACCTGGCTGTAGACCGCGACGGTAGCGAGAAACAGCAGCAGATAAACGTACCACTCGCGCGCGCGATTGCCGGCGCGAGCCGGCGCGGCCGTTTGCTGTTCCGCCCGCGCGAGACGAGTCCTGTTTACACCTCTGGCTCGTTTCCCCACGTGTTCTCTGCTGCCGTACCTAGTGCGATCCCGAAGCCTATGACGCCGGGGGCACCCGGGCGCCCTTTGGATGGGAGGACGCTGCGGCAGCCTCTGGCGTCTTGCCCGCCATTTTAACAGCGTTCGATTCCATCGCCTCCCGCTCGAAGCGATTCCCTTCAGGAAGGTTCATCGCAGAAGCCGAACTTTCTTGGTTGCCGGAGCCTCGCTCGCCGGGCCCGGCGAGCAGAATTCTTCAGAAACCAGGGGATATACTGTGGAAGCTGATATGCGCCAAGCGGTTTTGCGGGTTCCGGAGATTCTGCAAAAGCTGGAGTCTCATTACGGTAAACAAGAGCCGGTTTGGCCAACCGATCCTTATCTTTTTCTGGTGTGGTGGTACTGCGGCTATCCGGCCAGCGACGCGGCGTGCGCCAGAGGTTGGGAGTCGCTGAACCGGAATGTCGGAGTCGAGCCGAGTCAGCTCCTCGCGGCGAGTGCGGCCAAGCTGGCCACTGCTCTAAAGCCAGGCGGCATGGTGCCGGAGCTGAGAGCGATGCGATTGCTGGAACTCGCCGCCCGGGTTCACGACGAGTTCGCGGGCGACCTGCGCGCGGCCCTTCTCGGGCCAATGGCCAAGGCTCGCAGGCTGCTCAAGACGTTTCGCAACATCGCCGATCCCGGCGCGGACCGCATCCTGCTGTTTGGAGGGTTTGCGCCCATTGCCGCAGTTCCTTCCAATTGCCCGCACGTGCTGGTGCGCATCCGGCGCGGGTGGGAGAGCGAAAACTACGGCGCGAATTACCGGGAGGCACAGCAGGCGATCGAAGCGGAGACGCCGGCGACTCTCGATGCCCGCACGCGCGCCTACCTGCTGCTGAAGCGGCATGGTCAAGAACTGTGCAAGAGCAAGAACCCAAGATGCAATCAATGCCCGGTCAGCACCGCCTGCGCCTTTCTCGCCCGCAACAAGCGGGGGCGAGATCCGGCATAAGGCCGTCGCCGCGCGAAGGCCGTTTCGCCGCGAGGATCCCATTGCCAACCCGTTAGTTCCGCATGTACTCGCTGGTCAGCGAGTTCCTGGCAGTGAGCAACTGCCTGGGTGTGCCTTCGAACATGACTTTGCCGCCCTTGGTGCCGCCTTCCGGGCCCATATCGATGACCCAGTCTGCATTCTTGATCACCCTGGTGTTGTGTTCGATCACAATCACCGTGTTTCCGGCGTCCACGAGGCGGTTCATGATCTCCAGGAGGTGGCTGAGATCCGACATGTGTAAACCAGTGGTGGGCTCATCCAGCACATAGACGCTGCCTCGTTTGTGCAGCTCACTGGCCAGTTTGATGCGCTGGCATTCGCCGCCGGAGAGCGTGCTCAACGGCTGGCCCA
>CAZZHN010000102.1:0-16175 GCA_964654065.1 uncultured Solibacteraceae bacterium | reverse complement strand
GGCAGTGGGAAGACCCGTACCTGACGATGAGCGCGCAGTATCAATCGGTGATCGCGGGCGCGTTCGTGGATTTCCTGGAGAAGGGCTACGTCTATAAGGGGCTGAAACCGGTTCACTGGTGTATCAAGGACCGGACCGCGCTGGCCGAAGCCGAAGTCGAGTACGAGAACGATACCAGCCCGTCGATCTGGGTGCGCTTCCGGCTGGTGTCGGACGCGGCGGCGCTCGATCCGGCGCTGGCGGGGCGAGCGGTCTACGGGCTGATCTGGACCACCACGCCGTGGACCATGCCGGCCAACGTCGCCATCGCGTTCAATCCGAAGTTCGAATACGTCGCGGCGGAAGTGGGCGACGCGGTGTACATTGTCGCCGCTGACCTGTTGAAGATCACGGCCGAGAAGTGCGGTTGGACGGAGCCGAAAGTTTTGGCGACGTTCCCCGGCGCGAAGCTGGACCGCGCCATTTTCCGCCACCCGTTCCTGGAACGCGATTCGCTCGGCCTGCTGGCGGACCACGTGACGCTGGAACAAGGCACTGGCGCCGTACACACCGCGCCGGGGCACGGCCAGGAAGACTACGTGAGCGCGCGGCAATACGGGTTGGAAGTCTACTGCCCGGTGGACGCAGCGGGGCGGTTCTTTCATGCCACCGGCGCGGCGGGCCGCCTGCCGGAAGAGCTGATCGGCAAGACGGTTTGGGAAGCCAACCCGCTGGTGATCGAAATTCTGCAGGCGCATGGCGCGCTGCTGGCGGTGGAGAAGCTGGCGCACTCCTATCCGCATTGCTGGCGCTGCCACCGGCCGGTGATTTTCCGCGCCACAGAGCAATGGTTTATCGGCATGGACCGCAACGATTTCCGCCAGCATGCGCTGGAAGCAGTGCGGCGCGCGCGTTGGATCCCGGAATGGGGGCAAGAGCGCATCTCCAACATGATTGCGTCGCGGCCGGACTGGTGCATCTCGCGGCAGCGCGTCTGGGGTGTGCCGATCATCGTGTTCTACTGCGAAGGTTGCCGCGAGCCGGTTACCGACCGCAAGATCCTGGATGGCATCGTGCAGTTGTTTGCCGAACACTCGGCCGATGTCTGGTACGAACGGACGGCCGCCGAGCTGCTGCCGGCGGGCACGAAGTGCGGCAAGTGCGGCGGCGCGGAGTTCAGCAAGGAAAACGACATTCTCGACGTGTGGTTCGATTCCGGATCCAGCCACCTGGCGGTCTTGAATGGCCGTTCCGGCCTGGAGTGGCCCTCGGACATGTACATCGAGGGCGGCGACCAGTACCGCGGATGGTTCCAGAGCTCGCTGCTGGTGGGCACGGCACTGAAAGGCGGCGCGCCCTTTCGGGCATCCGCGCTGACCGGCTGGGTGCTGGATGGCGAAGGCCGCGCCATGCACAAGTCGCTGGGCAATGCGATTGAGCCCGAAGAGGTCATCAAACACCACGGGGCGGAGATTTTGCGGCTGTGGTCGGCGTCCGTCGAATTCAGCGAAGACGTGCGCATGTCGGAGACGATTCTGACCCGCCTGGTGGACGCATACCGCAAACTGCGCAACACATTTCGCTACCTGCTGAGCAATCTCTACGACTTTGACGCGCAGAAGGACGCGACGGCAGCGGATCAATTCCAGGAGATCGACCAGTGGATTCTGTTTCGCGCTGGGGACCTGGTGGCGCGCTGCCGCGCCTGGTATGACAACTACGAGTTTCACAAGGTGTACCACGCGGTGTATGCCTTTGCGACGGTGGATTTGAGCTCGGTGTACCTGGATGTGCTGAAGGACCGGCTGTACTGTTCGGCGCCCGGCTGGCCGGCGCGGCGCAGCGCGCAGACCGCGCTGGCCCGCTTATTGGATGCATTGGTGCGGCTGCTGGCGCCGATCATGAGTTTCACCACGGAAGAAGTGTGGACGCACATGAACCGGCCGGCGAGCGTGCACACGACCCTGTTCCCGGAGCCGGGCGAGCTGACCGCGGGACTCGACGAAACGGCGCGGGTGCGCGCCGCCGACTTTGGCCTGCTGATGCAGACGCGCGACGATGTCTTGAAGCACCTCGAGGCGGCGCGCAATGAAAAGAAGATTGGCGCTCCGCTGGAGGCGCGCATCGTGCTGACGGCTAGCGGCGACCTGGCGGCACTGCTGGTGAAGTACGCGGCGGAACTGCCGGCGCTGTTCATCGCGTCGCAAGTGGAAGTGAATCGCGGCGCGGACACCGGGTTGACGGTGGCCGTGGAACGCGCGGCCGGGCGGAAATGCGAGCGCTGCTGGCGCTACACCACCGACGTCGGCGCCGACAGCGGCTTCCCCACGGTGTGCGTCCGGTGTGCCCAGGCGGTAAGCGAGATGCGGAATGGCTGAAGGACGGCTCAAGGCTTACGCGGCGGCCGCGGCCGTATTCGGGGTTGACCGGTTGACCAAGCGGATCATCGAGCAGCGTGTGTCGGAGACCGCCAGCTACGGCGTCATACCGGGATTCTTCGATATCGTGCACTCGGAGAACCGTGGCGTCGCGTTCGGCATCTTCAACGATTCCGCCGCCGAGTGGCGATCACTGGCGCTGATCGCGGTTGCGGTGTCGGCGGTGATCTTCGTCAGCGCATTCCTGTGGCGCGCCCGGCACATCGACACGGCGACACTGTGGGGGCTGGCGCTGATTCTGGGCGGCGCGGCCGGCAACGCGTTCGACCGGATCGTGTCGGGACGCGTGACTGACTTTCTGGATTTCTATATCGGCGGTTACCACTGGCCGACATTTAACGTGGCGGATTCGGGGGTGGTCATAGGCAGCGGGCTGCTGCTGATCGACATGCTCCTCTCGAAACGACAGGCGGCGAATGTACCCTGAAGTGTTTCACATCTCGTTCCTGCACACCTACGGCGTGCTGGTGGCCCTCGGCTTTCTGGCCGGATTGTGGGTGGCCGGGCGGCTGGGCCTGCGCGCCGGGCTGAATGCGGACCACATCACCAACCTCGGCCTTTATTGCGCCCTGGCGGCGCTGGCTGGGGCGAAAGTGATGATGCTGGTGGTGGATGCGGGCTATTATTGGGAGCACCCCGGTCGCATCCTTTCGCTGGAAACATTGCAGGCGGGCGGTGTCTTTTATGGCGGCCTGCTGGGCGCGCTGGCGGTGTCGGCCTGGTACCTGCGCAAGACGAAGCTGCCGGCGCTGGTGGTGGCTGACGTCTTCGCGCCGGGCATCGCGCTGGGCCACGCCATAGGCCGCTTGGGCTGTTTCTCCGCAGGCTGCTGCTGGGGAAGGCCGACCCACTTGCCGTGGACTGTCACTTTCACCAATCCGGCCGCCAACCAACTGGTGGGCGTGCCGCTGGGAATTCCGTTGCACCCGACGCAGCTTTACGAATCGGCGGCGGAGTTCGCCATCTTCGGCATCCTTTACTGGCGTTTCGGCCGGGCGCACGGGCGCGGCGACATCATCAGCCTGTACCTGGTGCTGTACTGCGCGGCGCGCTTCGCGATCGAGTTCTTCCGCTACCACGAGCAGGGGAACTTGTGGGGCACGCCGCTCGACGCATCGCAGTGGATTTCGCTGCTGCTGTTCGCGGCGGGCGCGGCGCACTTCGTGGTGGGGAAGCGCTGGGCGAATCGAGCCGGCGAAGCGCGAGGGTAGGGACCGGACGGCCCAGCTCAAGAGATTGTTGGAAAACACAAAAAGATCATCAGCCACAGATGAACGCAGATGAAAAGGAGTGGCTTGTTTTAGCTAATCCGTGTTCATCTGTGGCTCTAGAATGGTTTATTCGGACTTTTTCAGCAGCTTGTCTTCATTTCCCGAGAAAACGGAAGAAGACCAATGACCATCGTCAACCAGGGTCTGAGCCCGGCCGATCTGGCGGAAATGGCTTTGGTGGCGCTGCTGGTGCTGGGCGTGCTGATCTGGCATCCCTGGCTGGCGCCGCTGGCGAAATGGCTGGAGCCGCGGACCGGCTGGTCGATGGTGCTGTTCGCGGCGCTACCGGTCGTGCTCCGGCTGGCCCTGCTGCCGCATCACCCGGCGCCGGCGCCCGACCTTTACGACGAGTTTAGTCACCTGCTGGCGGCGGACACGCTGCGGCATTTCCGGCTAGCTAATCCGCCGCACGCCCTGCCGCAGTTCTTCGAGACGTTTTTCGTGCTGCAGCGGCCGGCTTATGCGTCCATCTATCCGCCGGGGCAGGGGCTGGCGCTGGCCATCGGGTGGACGCTGTTCGGGCACCCCTGGGCGGGCGTGCTCCTGGCCGCGGCGGCCTTTTGCGGTCTGTGCTATTGGATGCTGCGCGGCTGGGTGAGTCCGCAGTGGGCGCTGGCGGGCGGCGCCCTGGCGGTGATCGAATTCGGACCGCTGAACCAGTGGATGAACGAATACTGGGGCGGGGAATGGATCGCGGCGTCGGGCTGCCTGGTGTTTGGAGCGCTACCGCGGCTGCGGGCGGCGCCGCGCCGTCGCGATGCCGTTCTGCTGGGTCTGGGTCTGGCACTCCACCTCATCACGCGGCCCTACGAATCCATTTTTCTGTTTCTGGCCGTAGCGCTCTATTGGGCGCCGTGGCGGCCAGCGGAATTCAAAGCGGCGGTGAGGTTCGTGCCGGAAGTGGCGCTGATCCTGCTGGCGGCCGTGGGGCTGCTGGCCGTCCAGAACAAGCAGGTGACGGGAAGCTGGACCACCATGCCGGAGGCGCTCAGCCAGTACCAATACGGCGTGCCTTCGGCCCTCACGTTCCAGGCCAAGGTCACGCCGCATGTGCCGCTGACCCCGCAGCAAATGATGGATTACAAAATGCAGCGGTCCTTTCTCGGCGAGCGCACGGAAACGTTGGGTTCGTTTCTGCTGCGGCTGGAATACCGCGTCCGCTATTACCGGTTCTTCTTTCTAGCGCCGCTTTACCTGGCGCTGGCGGCATTTCTGTTTACGCTCCGCGAGCGCCGCTTTCAGTGGGTGGCGTTGACGCTGGCGTTGTTCGCGCTGGGAACCAATTTCTTTCCGGCTTTTCAACTGCACTACGTGGCAGCCGCCAGTTGCCTTTTCGTGCTGGTCTCGGTGGCCGGCCTGGAGCGGATCTCCCGCCGGATTCCCGAGGCCGCGCGCCTGATCCTGTTGTTGTGCGCGGCACAGTTCGGTTTCTGGTATGGCCTGCACGCGTTTTTCGATACCGCGGACTGGTCGGCGGCGGTGCGCCGGTATGAGACGTGGGACTCGATCAACCACGACAATCCGGAGCGCCGCATCTTCGTCAACCAGCAACTCAACCGCGTGCCCGGCAAGCTGCTGGTCCTGGTGCGATATTCGCCGCGCCACATCTTTCAGGATGAGTGGGTCTACAACCGGGCCGCCATCGATGAATCGCGCATCGTGTGGGCGCGCGACCTGGGTGATGCGGAAAACCAGCCACTGCTGCGCTACTATCCGGACCGCACGGCTCTGCTGCTGGAGCCCGATGCGCAGCCGCCTAACCTGGCGCCGTATCAGGCGGGGACGCAGTAGCGTCGCCGCGGCCCTTGGTGCACGGACTATTCGTACCGGAGGGCGTCGATGGGATTGATGCGCGAGGCCTTCATCGCCGGATAGATGCCGAAGACGACGCCGACGGCAACCGACACGCCGAAGGCAATCACCACCGAAGCGGAAGTGACGATGGTCTTCCATTGGGCGGTCTGGGCAATCAGCCAGGCCAGGAAGAATCCAAAGGCAATTCCCAGCAGGCCGCCGGCGACCGAGATGAGCACGGATTCGATCAGGAACTGGCGCACAATATCGAAGCGCCGCGCGCCAATGGAACGGCGAATGCCGATCTCGCGGGTGCGTTCGAGAACCGTCGCCAGAACGATGTTCATGATGCCGATGCCGCCCACCAGCAGCGAGATGGCGGCGATGGCTACCATCACGTAGGTGAAGATGGTTTGGGTCCGCTGCTGCTGCGCCAGCAGCGCGGCGGGGATGGTCACCGTGAAATCCTGCACGCTGTGGTGGGTGGAGTTGAGAACGGCGGTCACCACCTTGGCGACTTCGACGGAATCGGCGGTGGCCTTCAGACGCAGGTCGATGCCGTCGAGTTCGTCCTTCATTTCGCTCGCTTGATCCCAGAAACGGTATTGGAAGGTATTGAGCGGGATGTAGACGATGTTGTTGAGGTCCTGCATCGCGCTGCCGGTGTTCTGCGCGCCGGCCATCAGCTGCTCGCTCAGCACGCCGACGACCTGCAGCCAGGAATCGTTGACCTTGATGAACCTGCCGATCGCGGGGCCATAGCCGAGAAGGCTCACCTTGGCGCTCTCGCCGAGCACGCAGACAGGCGCGCTGGCCTCGTCATCAGAGGCATCAAAAAACCTTCCCTCGATCACCCGCAGGCTGTGGATGACGCTGTAAGACGGGCGCACTCCGTACAATTCGGGGATGTCATGCGAGGGTTTCGGCAGCACGCTGGCCGGGTGAAGAGCGCGGCGCGGGGTCAGCGTTTCCAGCGCTTCGATGTTGGCCTGGAGGATGCGCACGTCCCGGTCCGATAGGCCGGGGGAGGAACGGCGGCGCTGCTCGTATTCCTGCTCGCTGGTGGCGGGGCGCGATTCGACAAGGACGTTGCGTACACCAAGCTGTTCGATGAACCGCAGGCTCTCCTCGCGAGCGCCGGAGCCGATGGCGAGCATGCCGATCACGGAACCGACTCCGAATACGATGCCCAGCGCGGTGAGCAGCGTCCGTGTCTTCTGCGCCCGCAGGTTGGAGAACGCCTGCCCGATGTCGGTGGCAAAGATCATTGCGGCAGGGCCTTCATGGCGCTGGAGCGGCCGGAATCGGCCTTGTTCTGCTGGTCGGGGTTGGACATGGCAACCAGGTCGCCCTCCTTGACGCCGGCAACCGCGGCCCGGCTTTCGCTGCGGCGCACCAGGGTGACATCGTGCGGCATAAACCCGTTGGGAGTTTTCAGGTAAACGAAGGCCCGGCCGTCGCTGTCGAACAGCGCCTGGGATGGCAGCCAGATCACGTTGTCCAGAGTTTCCGTCGTGATCACCAGGTTGCATGTCATGCCCGGACGGAGCTCCGGCACCGGCTGCTCCACCGTAATGCGGCACTCGAAATGGCGGTCCCAACCCGAGCCAGTGGTGCCGCCGATGGTTTTCACGCGGCCCGAAAAGGACTTGCCGGGCAGGGCCACGACCGTGAAGGCGACCTTTTGCCCTTGCGCGAGGTGGCCGCGGTCGAGCTCTCCTACATTGGCGTTCAGCTCCCAGCTGTTGAAATCGGGAATCTGCGCCACGGCCGCGCCGGGGCGGACCACGTCTCCGAGTTGAAACGGAAGCATGGCTTGGCCCCAGTACATCATGTTGGTGAATGTATTCGGCTGGATATTCACATAGCCGGAGGTCTTGGCCTTGAGCGTCATGCTGTCGATGATGCGCTGGTTGGTATCGACGGTGACCTTCGCCTTGTTCAGCGCTGCTTCCTGAATCGCGATCGCCGCCAGGGCGTTGGTCCGCTTGTTGGTGGAGTCCTGCAGCGCCTGTCCGTGGCGGTTGCGGGCGGCTTCGAGCGCGAGATCGTTCTGGCGGGCGGTGATGGTGGGAAGAATCGGATTGCGGCGCACCTCGAGCGCAGCGAGCTTGACGTCGGATTCGGTGGATTCGACCTGGTACTGGTCCTCCTCGTCGGTCGCCTTGGCAGTGGCGTCGGCCTGGATCACCTGCTGCTGGGCTTCGGCGAAATCGGCCTGCGCCTCGCGCAGATTGAACTCCTGCTGGGTGGTGTCGAACTGCACCACGTCGTCACCTGCCTTGACCAGCTCGCCGGGGCGGCGCAGGAACGTGATGGGCATGCTATCGACCCCGGTCATCGGAGCGACGAGCATTTCGGAATTGCCTCCCTGCAGCTCTCCCCGCGCGGTCACGGCGATGACAACGCGGCCCCGCTTGACCCTGGTGACAGGCAGCTCGGAAGCGAGGGAGCGGGGAGCGGAGAGGCGGATAAACCGTCTCGTGCCCCACGCTCCTGCGCCCAGGACCAGCAGCACGACGGCGGTAACCAGCAGCCGCAGCTTCATTTCTTCGCCTCCTGGCGGGCCGCATCCACCAGCGTGACCAGCGCGCCGGCGGGGATGCCGGAAACGGCGACCTCATCCGGATCGCGCGCCAGCACCTGGACCTCGGCGGGGCGATAGCTGCCGCCGCGCGCGATGTAAACGATGGGCTTTCCCTGGCTGGTGAACAGGGCTTTGGCAGGGATGCTGATGGCGTTGGGGATCCGGCTGATCACGATATCCATGCCGCCGTTCATGCCGGGACGCAGGTTCGCGGCGGGGTGGCCGATGGGCGCGTGGGCGCGGAAGCTGCGGCTCGGCGGCCAGTCGTGGCTCAGTTCCGCCAGCGGCGAAATCAATCCGACCTTGGCAGGGACGGACAATTCGGGCAGCGCATCGATATGAACCTTGACGTCCTGGCCCTCGGCGATCCGGCCGCGGTCGGTCTCTTCGATCTTCCCGTCCATCTCGAGGGTGGTGAGATCGGGGATCTCCGCAATCGGGCACCCGGAACAAACGTTGTCGCCGATTTTATAGGGTTTGGCGTTCATCCACCCCTGGGAATAGTTGGTTAAGAAAATGAGCAGCCCCGCGATCGGGGCGCGGATTTCCATCTGGGCGATGCGGGAGCGGGTAATGTTGACGTCGTTCTGCGCCTGATCGCGCAGCCGGGTGGCGGAGCCGATCTTGGCGCGGTTGGCGGCCTGGTGCAACTCGACGGTGGCCTGCTCCACTTTGCGCTTTTCCTCGGCCATGCCGAGGTCGATCTTGTCCTCTTCACCCTGGATGCGGCTGACAATTTCGGTTTTGGAGGCCTCCAGGCGAGCCCTCTCGACCGTGAAGCGGGAGTCGGCAAGATCGCTCTGATCCTGCTCTTCGGTGATCTTGGCCTGCGCCACTGCTTGGTCGAGAGTGGCCTGAGCCTGGCGCAAGGCAGCCTCTTTCTGCTGCAACTGCTGTTCGGAAGCGCTGGAATCGAACTTGACCGCGAGCTGGCCGCGGGCAATCGTTTCCCCCGAAGGAGACAGCGACGCGATCCGCAGCGATGGAACGATGGGGGCGTAGATGGTAGCCGAGCGTTCTGCCCTGAGCTCGCCGCGCGCGCGGATGATCACCAGAAAGTCGCCTTTGCGCGCCGCGGCGACGGGAAGCGACTCGCTGGCCTGCACTCGGGTCAGGCGATAGATGCCGAGAGCCGCGGCAGCCACCACCGCAATGGCTGCCAACAAGCCGAACCAGACGCGCACTCTGGGGCGGCTCATTCGGCGCCTCCGGCCGCTCCCGGCGCCGTCCGCTGGATGACAACCGCGGCAGACAGGTCCGGCAGAATGTGCGGGTCGGTCTTGTCGAGCTTGAACAGAGCGACGAAGGTCTTGATCGGGCTCCCCAGAGCAGAGGCCGCCACCGGGCTGGAGGATTCCAGATGCGCCGGCAGAACCAGTTCGGGATACGCATCGAGATAGACCACGGCGGTGGCGCCCGGGCTCAGGTTGACGTCGTCGGGTTCCTCCACCGTGCAACGCACTACCATCTCGGTGGGATCGAAGATGCTCACCAGGGGCTGGCCGCGATAAAGTTGGTCGCCTTCCTGCGCATGGCCCATCGAATTGTTGCGGAAAACCATTTCGTGGGCCACCATGCCGGCCAGTGGCGCGTGCACTTCCAGCAGCCGGATGTTGTTCTGATAGCGCTCCAGCGTGACCTTCTGCCGGTCGCGCTGCAGTTCCAGGTAACGCAGCGCGGCGGCATCTGCCTGATCGTGAAGCGCGTTGGAGCGCCTGAGGCTGTCGACGTGGAGGCGCGCAATCGCGGCGCGCTGCTCATTCTTGAGGCGGTCGATTTCGCTGAGAACCGGACCTCTCTTAATCTCGAACTCGGCTTTGGCCAGGTCGGCCTCCGCCTGCTGCAGGTCCGAAGCCCGTTTCTCGGCGTCGGCATGGTTTTGGGCGCGTTTCTGGTCCACCTGATGGCCCAGATCGTCGAACTTAGCCTGGGCGTCGCGCACGTTGTCCACCTGCTGGGTGGCGTCGAAGGTAGCGATCAGATCGCCCTCGTGCACGTGGGAGCCGTTGATAATAAAGGAAGTCAGCGTGAGAGCTCCGCCCTGGCCGTAGATCTGTGGCACCAGGATCTTGGAGGAGTGCACGGCTTCCACGCTGCCCGTAATGCGAGTCTCCCGAGGCAGAGGGGCGGAGGTGGCGGGAGGGCCGGAGGCGGCGCGGACGGCCGGCGGGTCGGTGCGCCCGCACGCTGCCAGGCCGAGCAGGGCCGGGAGAAAAAGGGCGCACGCATAGATCCGCATCAACGGGTACCAACCATAAGACGGCGCAACTCCGGAAGTAGTTGAGGCGGAATTCACGGCGGCGAATTGGGGCGGGTTGGCCACGGTCTTGCTGGAAAGACTGATTGTAGCGAACGGCGGCGCGCGAAACGACGCCTGGGACAGAGAGGCCTGTCGCGGGCGTGGCATACTGGAACGTGCAACCGGCGGCAGAGACTCTGGCGGAGAGGCTGGCGGTGGTCCGGGCGCGCATCCAAGCTGCGGCCGGGCGGGCGCACCGCGACCCTGCCGGCATCATGCTGCTGGCGGTCACCAAGGTCTTTCCGGCGGCGGCCATTCAACAGGCATATGTCCTCGGCCTGCGCGAGTTCGGCGAAAACTACGTGCAGGAATTCGCCGCCAAAGCGCCCACCGTGCGGGATCTGGCGGGAGCGCGGTTTCACCTCATTGGCCACCTGCAATCGAATAAGTCTGGCGTCGCAGCGGAGTTGTTCGATGCCATTCAGACGGTGGATTCGCCGAAGCTGGCCAGGCGCCTGGAGTCATCGGACCACAGGCTGGAAGTGATGCTCGAAGTCAAGCTCTCGGAAGAAGCAGCCAAGAGCGGGGCCGATCCCGCCCAGCTGCCCGAACTGATCGCCGCGGTTCGCGAATGCCCTCACCTCACCCTGACCGGTCTCATGACCATGCCGCCCTGGTCGGACGACCCGGAAGCCGCGCGGCCCCACTTCCGCCGCCTGCGCGAGCTGGCTGAGCGGCACGGGCTCAGCGGGCTTTCCATGGGTATGTCGCACGACCTGGAGACCGCCATCGAAGAAGGCGCCACCTGCGTCCGGGTGGGCACGGCGCTGTTCGGCGCACGGAAAAAAGCGTGACCACCGGTTTCTACGCACCCCTTCCGCCGGCGCGCACCGGCGTAGCAGACTATGCGGCAGCGCTGCTGGCCGATCTGCGGCGCCGCGGCCGTGTGGAGGTGGCACCGAGGCGCTGTGATGTGGCGCTCTATCACCTGGGTAACAACGCGCTGCACGCAGCGGTCTACCGCCGGGCGCTGGAGCAGCCCGGCGTGGTGGTCTTGCACGATGCGGTGCTGCACCACTTCTACCTCGGCAAGCTTGACGAAGCGGCATACACGGAGGAGTTCGTTTACAACTATGGCGAATGGAACCGCGGGCTAGGCCGCGAATTGTGGCAGGGCCGCGCTGCCTCCGGCGTCGATCCGCGCTATTTCGAATTCCCCATGCTGCGGCGCGCCGCCGAGCGGGCTCTGGCGGTGGTGGCGCACAACCCCGCGGCTGCCGAAATGGTATGGCGCCATGCACCCCGGGTGCGCGTGGTGGAGATTCCGCACCTGTTTGTGCCCCCGGAACTGCCGTCGGTGTCGCAGGCCCTGCGCTTCCGGGCGCAGCTCGGCGTGCCGCCCGGCGCGTTCCTGTTCGGCGTATTTGGCTATTTGCGGGAGCCGAAGCGCCTGCTGCAGGTTCTCGACGTGTTCAACTCGGTGGCGCGCGACCTTCCGCAAGCCATGCTGCTGGTGGCCGGCGCTTTCGTCTCGAGCGATCTGGAACGCGCTGCCGCACCGCTTCTGTCGTCGCCCGCCATCCGCCGCCTGCCCTACCTGCCCGGCGCGGACTTCTGGCTGGCGGCCAGCGCGGTGGACGCGTGCATCAACTTGCGCCATCCGGCGGCGGGGGAAACATCGGGCATCACCATCCGGCTGATGGGCATCGGCAAACCGGTGCTGGTGACGGATTCACCCGAGTGCACCCGCCTCCCCGAAGGCGCCGTGGTGCGTGTAACGCCCGGCCCGGGTGAACGGCGATCGTTGTACGAGCACATGGTTTTGCTAACATCGATGTCTGAGGTGGCGCGTGCCATTGGCCTACGGGGGGCCGGGCACATTCAGACGCGCCATCGGGTGGACCTGGCCGGAAAACGGTATTGGGACTTGTTGTGCGAGTGCTGTGCCTCATCACCGTCTGCGCCGCTGTCTTCGGCGCCCAGCAGCGCCAGCAGAGCGTAAAGCTGCCGCACGTGGCCGTCCCCATGCGCGACGGCGTGCGCCTGTACGCCAACGTCTTTCTGCCGTCGGAACGCGCGCGTGTGCCGGCCATCCTGGTGCGCACTCCTTACGGCAAGGGGGAAGAACTCTCGCCGAACTGGCAAGCGCTGCTGGAACATGGCTTCGCGGTGATGGTGGAGGATGTACGCGGCCGCTACGAATCCGAAGGCCAGTTTGAACCGCTCACGCAGGAGCCGGCCGATGGCGACGACACGCTGAACTGGATGGCGCGCCAGCCGTGGTGCGACGGCAAGATCGGCATGACCGGCGGCTCCTACCTGGGCATTGTGCAATGGAAGGCGGCCCTGGCAGCCAATCCGCACCTGAAAGCGATCTTCTCGGTCGTCGCCGGCGACGACGATTACCGCGACCGATTCTACTCCACCGGCGGCGCCATGAAACTGGGCAACCGGCTGGAATGGATGGCGGAGAACCTCAAAACACCGGGCTACCACCCCGATTTCAATGCCTTCGTCTGGCATCTGCCCTTGCGCACCGCCGATGTCGCTGCCACCGGCCGCGTCTCCGGTATGTTCCAGCAGGCGCTGGCCCACCCAGCCTACGACGGCTTCTGGCGCTCCGTCAGCACGCGCGAGCACCTGGACAAGATTCGCGTTCCCGTGTTCGCGGTTGGCGGATTGTATGACAACTTCGCGGAAAGCGACCTGGAAGCGTTCGCGGATCTCCATAAGAGCTCGGGGCTGAATCACGTTTTGATCGGGCCCTGGCCGCACAACATGTCGGCCAGGTTCGCCGAGGCGGATTTCGGCGCTGAGTCCGCCGTTCCTGTGCGCAGCCTGGCGATCGACTGGTTCGACCAGTGGCTCAATGGAAAGGATACGCGCATTGCCTCCAGCGCACCGGTTCGCATCTTTGTGATGGGCGCGGATAAGTGGCTGGATCAACGCGAGTGGCCGCCGGAGCGCGCCCGCGCCCGCAGCCTCTATCTCACCAGCCAGGGCCATGCCAACACCGTGGAGGGCGACGGCGTATTGGACGACGCGCCGCCCCCCCGTGCCGCGCCCGATCGCTTTACCTTCGATCCTCGCGACCCCGTGCCCACGCGCGGCGGCGCCGTCTGCTGCAATCCGCGGGTTTTTCCCTGGGGTCCGATGGATCAGCGCCCGGTGGAGGAGCGCCGCGATGTGCTGGTCTTCAGCACCCGGCCGCTGGAACAGGACCTGGAAGTGGTGGGACCGGTGAAAGCCGTGCTCTATCTGGCCACCAGCCAGCGCGATACGGATTTCACCGCCAAGCTGGTGGATGTGTTCCCCGATGGCTACGCGCGTAACCTGACCGACGGCATTCTGCGGCTGCGCTACCGCAGCTCGCTCGAGAAGCCCGAACCGGTGCGGCCCGGCGAGGTATACCAGGTCACGCTCGACGCCGGCATCGTCAGCAACGTGTTTCTCAAGGGGCACCGCATCCGGGCCGAGATTTCCAGCAGCAACTTCCCGCGCTTCGACCGCAATCCCAACACCGGAGCCCCTGTCGCCGGCGAAACGCGCATGGTCAAGGCCAATCAGACCATTTACCACGATCGCCAGCACCCGTCGCGCCTGCTGCTGATGGTGATGTAGGACAGACCATCGCCTTTCGTGGTCTGTCATTGCTTCTCGATTGCGTCGACAGACGACAAAATGATCGTCCGTCCTACCTCGAATCTGTCTACGCCAACTCGCTGAAGACTCGCATCATGTCGCCATGGGCGAGTACGGCGCCCGGATCGCGCTGCATGGCTTGCCAGTAGCTGCGTCCGAAGCGCTCTCCGTTCTCGGCCGGCGCCACCAGTGCGCGCGCCTGGGTGATGAGGCGGGCCGCCTCCTCAGCGCCAACCGGTTCTTCCTGGGCGAGCGTTTCGTCTACCAGGACGATGAATTGCGACAGCTCGCGCAGCCAGCTGAACCACGGGTCGTTCAGGACCAGGTTGAGATACTGGCCCGACGACGTGATGCGCTCCACGTCGCGCTCGTAGGCCGCCCGCTCCAGGTCCATCAGGGATTTGTGCAGGCGGAGCAGCCCGTTCCGCAGGGTGATCAAGCGTTCGCGCGTTTCGCCGGCCATGCGGTCCATGGTACCGCGTTCCCCGGCAGCGCCTCCGGCGCGGCAGCCGCGCACCTTTTGCCCGCTTCGCGTAATCTGATGGCTATGCACAAACCCAGCTTTGACCCCGGGCTGACCCAACAATTCACCGCGCCTTACCGCCGCGTCATCAACCAGGACGGTAGTTTGAACGTGCAGCGCCGCGGCGCCACCTGGCGCGACTTTCATCCCTATCTGCACCTGATCAACATGACCTGGCCGGCCTTTCTGCTGACGCTGTTCCTGGGCTACGTGGCCGCGAACACGATTTTCGCGCTGGGATTCTTCGTCCTCGGCCCCGGTCAGTTGGAGGGCGCCGACGCCGCTACCGCCATGGGCCGGTTTCTGAACACGTTTTTCTTCAGCTCCCACACCCTCACCACCGTCGGCTACGGCAACATTTTCCCTAAGACCACCGCGGCGAACTCCATCGCGGCATTCGAATCGCTGGTCGGCGTTCTCGGCTTTGCGGTGGCGACGGGCCTGCTCTTCGGGCGGGTCTCGCGGCCCTCGGCCCGCCTGGGGTTCAGCGAGAACGCTTTGGTCGCGCCTTACCAGGACGGCAGCAGCCTCCAGTTTCGCATTGTCAACCGCCGCACCAACTCCCTGGTGGAGGCGCAGGCGCAGGTTCTGCTGATGACCGTCGAGCAGGAGGACGGCAAACCCGTCCGCCGTTACCACCAGTTGAGTCTGGAGCGCCCCAGCGTCCTGTTCCTCGCGCTCACCTGGACGGTGGTGCATCCCATCGACGGCCACAGCCCCTTGCATGGAAAGACCGCGGCGGACCTGGCCGCTATGCAGGCGGAGCTGATTATCCTCATCAAGGCGTACGACGACACCTTCAGCCAGACCGTGATTTCGCGTCACTCCTACCGCCACGACGAGTTTCTGTGGGGCGTGCGCTTCGCTCCGGCGTTTCACGTCGACCCGGCGGGCGACATGGTGCTGGAGCTGCACAAGCTCGGCGCTACCGCGGCCATGTGATGCCGGGGCCCCCAATGTCACTCCTGCGGAGGTGTGGCGGCTAGCTGGCGCTCGAACTGACGAAGATCCCAGTAGTCGCGCCAGGCTAAAGATCTTTCCGTCGCGCAGCTCGAAGATGCCCATGCACGGAACGCTGACGCGTGCTCCTTCAGCCAGAAAGTGGTCTACGCGCTCCACCATCACGACCTCGCCATCAGCCATGATGTGGCGTATCTCCCACGGCAAGGCAGCCATCTTCGCCGCTCCCCGTCGCAGCGTCTCGCGGATCAACTCACGACCCTCGACAGGTTCCCACGGGGCGTTCCACCAAATCGCATCCTCGCTAAAGTAACTAGCGAACTCCTCCGGTTCGGCTCGAGCGCATGCCTCAAGAAAGCGGCGGATAAGGGAAATGTTCTCCTCGGTGCCCATGAGCCCACGATACGCCGGTACATTCGCTGCAACAAGTTGGCCTTGAGCGGTCCGCAGGCGGCGCACATCCGGCGATCGGCTTGCCAGTCCGCTCGGCTCCGGGATGGCTGGGGGGATGGTACAATCCGGTTTAAGCACAGGAGACTCAGTTACAGGGGAGCCGCGCAGTGTCCGCTTTCTTGCATAACCAGTTCGAGCGCAACATCGTCACCACTTCGGTCGACCATGTGTTCAACTGGGCTCGCCAGTCGTCGCTGTGGCCCCTTACTTTCGGCCTGGCTTGCTGCGCGATTGAGATGATTGCGTCGTCCACCTCGCGGTTCGATATCGCGCGCTTCGGCGCCGAGGT
>CAZZHN010000101.1:0-16343 GCA_964654065.1 uncultured Solibacteraceae bacterium | reverse complement strand
CGGCGGTCTTCAGCGACGGTTCGTTCTGCTACGTGCCCAAGGGCGTGCGCTGCCCGATGGAGCTGTCCACGTACTTCCGCATCAACGCCAAGGACACCGGCCAATTCGAGCGCACGCTGATCATCGCCGACGATGGCGCCTACGTCAGCTACCTGGAAGGCTGCACGGCGCCGATGCGCGATACCAACCAGTTGCATGCGGCGGTGGTGGAGCTGGTGGCGCTGGATCGCGCGCAGATCAAGTATTCGACGGTGCAGAACTGGTATCCGGGCGACAAGAACGGCAAGGGCGGCATCTACAACTTCGTCACCAAGCGCGGGGCGTGCCGCGGGGTGAATTCGAAGATTTCGTGGACGCAGGTGGAGACAGGCTCGGCGATCACCTGGAAGTATCCGAGCTGCCTGCTCATCGGCGACCACTCGGTGGGCGAGTTTTACTCGGTGGCGCTGACCAACAACTACCAGCAGGCAGACACCGGCACCAAGATGATTCACATCGGCAAGAACACCACTTCGACAATCGTGTCGAAGGGGATTTCGGCCGGCCACGGGCAAAACACCTATCGCGGCGGGGTAAAGATTCTGAAGAACGCCACCGGCGCACGCAACTACTCGCAGTGCGACTCTATGCTGCTGGGCGACCAGTGCGGCGCGCACACGTTCCCGTATCTGGAAGTGAAGAACACGTCGTCGCAGGTGGAGCATGAGGCATCGACCTCGAAGATCGGCGAGGACCAGATTTTCTATTGCCGCCAGCGCGGGATTTCGAGCGAGGACGCGGTCTCGATGATCGTGCACGGATTCTGCAAGGAAGTGTTCCGCGAGCTGCCGATGGAGTTCGCCGTGGAGGCCCAGAAGCTGCTGGGCGTGAGTTTGGAAGGAAGCGTAGGGTAACGAGGACGGAATGGCATTGTTAGAGATCAAAGATCTGCACGCCACGGTTGGCGAACGGGAAATTCTGAAGGGCATCAACCTCAAGGTGAATGCCGGCGAAGTGCACGCCATCATGGGGCCGAACGGCTCCGGCAAGAGCACGCTGGCGCAGGTGCTGGCCGGGCGGGAACTGTACCACGTGACCGGCGGCGAGGTGACTTACGATGGCAAGGACCTGCTGGCGCTCTCGCCGGAAGACCGGGCCCGCGAAGGCATCTTTCTGGCGTTTCAATACCCGGTGGAGATTCCCGGCGTCAGCAATATGTATTTTCTGAAAGCGGCGCTGAACACGATTCGCAAGCATCACGACTTGCCGGAACTCGACGCGATGGATTTTCTTGAGCGTATCCGCGAGAAGATGTCGGCCATGAACATGGATCAGACGCTGCTGAACCGGCCGGTGAACACGGGCTTTTCGGGCGGCGAGAAAAAGCGCAACGAGATTTTCCAGATGGCGGTGCTGGAGCCGCGGCTGGCGATTCTGGACGAGACGGATTCGGGCCTGGACATCGACGCGCTCAAGCTGGTCGCGGCCGGCGTCAATGCGATGCGCAGCGCGGACCGTGCCATGGTAGTGGTGACGCATTACCAGCGGCTGCTGAGCGAGATTGTTCCCGACTTTGTGCACGTGCTGGCCGAAGGGCGGATCGTGAAGTCGGGAGGCAAGGAACTGGCGCTGGAACTGGAAGAAGGCGGCTACGCGGCGCTGGGACTACAGGACGAAGCCGAGGCGGTGAGCAAGGCATGATGGCGGTGTCGCAACAGATCGGCAATTGGCTGGAGCAATTCACCAAACAGGAGCCGGCGGAATCGTGGCTGCAGAAGCTTCGCGAGAACGCCTTCACGCGTTTCACCGAGCTGGGCTTCCCGACCACGCGCGACGAGGAATGGCGTTTCACGAACGTGGCGCCGATTGCGCGGACGCAGTTTCAACCAGCCGTCGGGTCCTTCGCCGGCGCTTTTTCGCCGCCGGTGGGCGTGGAATTGCTGTTTATCAATGGCTGCCGGATACAGACCGAGCTTCTGGAGCTTCCCAATCCGCTGCCGAAAGGCGTCGCAGTGGAAGATCTGCCCGGAGCGGAGAACCACCTGGGCCGTTACGCGGACTACAAAAACAACGCCTTTGTAGCGTTGAACACAGCGTTTCTGGGCGAGGCCGCCGTGATTCGCGTGAAGCGCGGCACCGTTCTGCAGCGCCCCATCGAGATCACCTACCAGGCTCAGTCATCCGGCGCGCCGTTTGTGACTCATCCCCGCGTGCTGGTGATTGTCGAATCCGGCGCGCAGTGCAGCATCGTGGAATCCTACCAGGGATCGGGCAGGCCGGGCGCAGGCTACTTGACCAACGCGGTCACGGAAATCGTCGCCGGCGATGGCGCAGTGGTCGATCACTATAAGATCCAGCGCGAATCGATGGACGCTTTCCACATCGCCACTTTGCAAGTCGCGCTCGGCCGCAGCGCCAATTTCACCACCCACAATATTTCGCTCGGCGGCGCGCTGGTACGCAATGACATCGGGGTGACACTTGCCGAAGGTTCGGAAGCCACGGTGAACGGCCTGTACCTGGTGAACGGTACGCAGCACGTCGACAATCACACCGTGATCGACCATGCCAAACCGCACGGCGCCAGCCACGAACTCTACAAGGGCATTCTGGACGGGCGCGCCAGCGCGGTGTTCAACGGGCGCATCCTGGTTCGCAAAGACGCGCAGAAAACCGATTCCAAGCAGACCAACAAGAACCTGGTATTGTCCGACGATGCGGTGATCAATACCAAGCCCGAGCTGCAGATTTTCGCCGACGATGTGCGCTGCACGCACGGCGCCACCATCGGCCAACTGGACGCCGAATCGCTGTTTTACCTGCAATCGCGCGGCATCGGCAAGGCGGAGGCGCGCGGCCTGCTGACGCAGGCGTTCGCGCAGGACATCATCGACCGCATCAAGGTTCCCGAGTTAAAGGATCAGCTGGAAAAGGTCCTGGCAGAGAAATTCCATGAGCGCTCTGACCACTGAAATCGCGGCTGGCTTCGACGTGGAGAAGATCCGGGAGGATTTCCCGGTTCTGAAGCAGACCATTCACGGCAAACCGCTGGTGTATCTGGATAGCGCGGCAACGGCACAGAAGCCGCACGCGGTGATTGACGCGATTCGCAAGTTTCACGAGGTGGATTGCGCCAACATCCATCGCGGCGTGCACGAGCTGAGCCAGCGCTCCACGGCGGCCTACGAAGAGACGCGCGCCAGGATGAAGCGCTTCCTCAACGCGCGCAGCAAGACCGAGCTGATCTTCGTGCGCGGCACCACCGAAGCCATCAACCTGGTGGCGTCGAGTTGGGGCCACAAGAACGTCCGGGAAGGCGACGAGATCGTCATCTCGGCGATGGAGCACCACTCCAACATCGTGCCGTGGCAAATGCTGTGCGAAGCCACCGGCGCGAAGCTGCGCGTGATCCCCATGAACGACCGCGGCGAGCTGCTGATGGAGGAGTACGAAAAACTGCTCAACCCGCGGACTAAGATGGTCGCGGTGGCGCATGTCTCCAACGCCCTGGGCACCATCAACCCGGTCAAGGAGATCATCGCCCTGGCGCACCGCGCGGGCGCTCTGGCGCTCGTGGATGGCGCGCAGGCGGCGCCGCACATGAGGGTGGACGTGCAGGCGCTGGACGCGGATTTCTACGCGGTTTCCGGCCACAAGATGGTGGGCCCCACCGGCATCGGCATTCTGTACGGCAAAAGTAAGCTGCTGAACGCCATGCCGCCTTACCAGGGCGGCGGCGACATGATCAAGTCGGTCACGTTCGAAAAGACCACGTACAACGATTTGCCGTATAAGTTCGAGGCCGGGACGCCCAACATCGCCGGCGGTATCGGGCTGGGCGCGGCCGTGGATTACCTGAGCGGCGTGGGCCTGGACCGGATTGCCGCTTATGAGCACGAGCTGCTGGTCTACGGCACGCACGCGCTGGAGCAGATTCCGGGGCTGCGCATGATCGGCACGGCGCGCGAAAAAGCGGCGGTGCTCTCGTTCGTGATCGAGGGCATTCACCCGCATGATATCGGGACGGTGCTGGACCGGCTGGGAATCGCGGTCCGCACGGGGCATCATTGCGCGCAGCCGGTGATGGACCGGTTCGGCGTACCGGCGACTACGCGCGCTTCGCTGGCGTTTTACAATACCAGGCGCGAAATCGACGCTCTGGTGGCCGGCATTCACAAAGTAAAGGAGGTCTTTTCCTGATGGTGCACGACCTGTACCAGGAAACGATTCTCGACCATAGTAAGCATCCGCGGAACTGTCATGAGCTCGCCGGCGCGAACCACAAGGCCGAAGGCTACAATCCGCTCTGCGGCGACAAGCTGAAGCTGTATTTGAAGGTGAATGGAGACGTGGTCGAAGACGCCAGCTTCGTGGGCAGCGGCTGCGCCATCTCCACCGCGTCGGCCTCGTTGATGACGGAAAGCCTGAAGGGCATGAAGCGCGACGAAGCGCTCAAGCTGCTGGAGAAGTTCCACGATCTGCTCACCACCGATTCGCCGGTGACCAAGGAACTGGGCAAGCTGGTGGTATTTTGCGGCGTGCGCGAGTACCCGGCGCGCGTCAAATGCGCCACGCTGGCGTGGCACACGCTGAAGTCGGCGCTCGAAAACAAGGAAGAACCGGCCTCCACCGAATGAGTTTGAAGGATTCCATCGTCGCCGCGCTGCGCAAAGTCTACGACCCGGAGATGCCGGTGAACATCTACGAGCTCGGCCTGATTTACGGCCTGGACGTGGACGAATCCGGCAACGCGCAGATTCGCATGACGCTGACGGCGCCCAATTGCCCCGTGGCCGGAACGTTGCCGGCCGAAGTGGAACGTGCCGCGCGCGCAGTGCCGGGGGTCAACAGCGTCAAGCTGGAACTGACGTTCGATCCGCCGTGGTCGAAAGACCGCATGTCGGAGGCTGCCAAGCTGGCGCTGGGCATCGAAGACATCATCCCCGTGACGAGGCTGCGCCGATGAAGTTGAGCGCCAACGAAGAATACGGCGTGCGCTGCCTGGTGCGCCTCGCCTATGCCACCGAAGCCGGCGGCGGCCTGACCATACCCGAAATCAGCCAGGCCGAGGGCGTCTCACCCGCCTATGCCGCCAAGATTCTGCGTGTCCTGCGCAAGGGTGGTTTCGTCAAAGCCGCGCGCGGCAAAGATGGCGGCTACAAACTGGCGCGCCCGGCCGGAACCATCGTCATCGGCCACGTCCTGGACGCGCTCGGCGGCCGCCTGTTTGAAAGCGATTTCTGCGACAGCCACACAGGCCAGGCCGCCATCTGCACCCGCTCCGTCGATTGCTCCGTCCGCTCGCTCTGGCGCGCCGTGCAAGTTGCGATTGACCAGGTCCTCAGCAAAGCCACCCTCCGCGATCTTCTGCAAAACGAGCAAGAGATGAACTCGTGGGTGCGGACGATCCCAGGACCGAGCGGGCTAAGGGTGATGTAGGGGCGGCCACGGCGAACACTGGGAACTGACAGATCCCGGTGAAGGCTGCCCAGTTCACATCCGGCCCACCAACACGCTACCCGGTTCGGAAGCGAATACGATCTTGTTCCACGATCCAAAGCTCACCTACCGGCGCCCGGTTGGCCAGGACCAAGGCGACCCTATGGATGAGAGCGAGGACGGAGTGTTTGTCCTGCCGTTTCGACCGAAGAACAATGATACCGGCATACTCCGACGGCGGGTAAGCCCGGATGTTTGCGAAATCCAGGTCCAGCGTAACCAGGACTCGAGCCTCTTCCCGGGACGCGGACGCAATCGCCGAATCCTCCGCTCCCGTCAAGCGTTCATCGGAAACAGTATCGGCCTCCCACCCACCACGGCCCAGGATCTCAGCGCACCCCCGCGGCAGGTTTTCATCAATTTTCAGCTTCAAAGGGTGTGTTCCAAGGGAAGCTCGGCCGTGCCTTCGCGCGCGAGTTCTGCCGCGTAGGCGAGAGCGGCCTGAATATCCAATTCCTTTATGGGAGGGTAACTGGCCATGATTTCTTCGTGGGGTACGCCCGTAGCGAGGTTATCCAGAATGACGGAAACCATCACGCGGGTGCCGCGGATACAGGCCTTTCCGTGACAGACCGCGGGGTTAATGGTGACGCGCTGCTGCCACTGGGCCATGCCTCATTCTACCTCGGGCTAAGCCGCTTCTTGGGTTGCTCCGTTGCGGTCCCCGCAGCGCGCCCCGCGTAATGCAGGCGTGCAGGAGCGATTGACCAGGTCTTCAGCAAAGCTATCACCGGCGCCGCGGCAAGGCATTTGCCAGAGCACTAAGAGTACCTTCCTGCACTCGGTAGGACAGACGATCGGTTTGTGTCGTCTGTCAGGCTTTGCACGAACCACAGAAGACAGACGATCAAAACCGATCGTCTGTCCTACCGTTCCAGCTCCGCCACCCGGCGTTTCAGTTCCGCCACCTCGCGGCGCATGTCGGGGAGCTTGGCGAGGTTGGCGAGCTGCTCCAGGTGCTGGCGCAGGGGGCGCGCGGGGGTGCCCCAGACGGTCTCGCCGGAATGCACCACTTTCGACGTGAGCACCCCGCAGCCGGAGCCGAGCACGGCGCGCGATTCGATCCGCGCCTTGTCACCGATCCCCACCTGGCCGCCGATTACGGCGTGATCCTCCACCACCACGGAGCCGGAAAAGCCGGTTTGCGCCGCCACGACCACGTGCCGGCCGATGCGGCAGTTGTGCGCCACGTGCACCATGTTGTCGAGCTTTGTGCCCTCGCCGATCACCGTCACGCCGAGCGCGGCGCGGTCCACGCAGGAGTTGGCGCCGATCTCGACGAAGTCGCCGATCTCAACGCGGCCTACCTGCGGAAACTTGTGCCAGCGGTCGTGCTCCCGCACGTAGCCGAATCCGTCTGCGCCGATCACCGCGCCGGAATGGATGATGACGCCGCGGCCGATCTCGACGTTGTCGTAGATGGTGACGTTGGGATGCAGCACCGTGCCGTCGCCCAGCGCCACGCGCTTGCCCACTACGCAGCCGGCGCCGATGCTGACGGCGACTCCGGCGCGCGTTCCATCGCCCAATACCGCGTGCGGCCCCACAAAAACCAGCGCGCCCAGCTCGACGTCCGCACCGACCACCGCCGTCGGATGGATGCCGGGCTTGATCTCCATCGTCGGGTAGAAGCGGCTCATCGCCCGAGCGAACGCGGTGCGCGGTTCCGGCACGCGGATCACGGTGCGGTAGCTCGGGCTCGCCCATTCGAGCGGCACCAGCAGGCACCCCGCGGCCGAGCTCTCGGCCTGCGCCGCGGCTTTTCGCCCGCCGACGAACGCCAGTTCCGACGAGCCGGCCGTCTCGATGGCCGCCGCGCCAATCAGTTCCTTTTCCCCGTCGCCTTCAAATGTGGCGCTCAGCCACTCGGCCAGCTCTCGAACTCGCATGGCCTTATCATGACAAATCCTTCGCGGACAGGGGCACAATGCTAAACTAGAGGTTCGTGGCCCTCCAACGGAGGCGCCCGAGACTCTTCCAATCGAAATCATTAGATGAAAATCAGCAACACAGCCATCCGCAATGTCGCCATCATTGCGCACGTCGACCACGGGAAAACCACTCTGGTCGATGCCATGCTTCACCAGAGCGGCATCTTCCGCGACAACGAGCAGACCGTGGAGCGCGTGATGGATTCCAACGCCCTGGAGCGCGAGCGCGGCATCACCATCCTCAGCAAGATCACCGGCGTCACCTACCAGGGCGTCAAGATCAACATCGTCGATACGCCGGGCCACAGCGATTTCGGCGGTGAGGTGGAACGCGCGCTCAAGATCGTCGATGGCGTGATGCTGCTGGTGGATGCCAGTGAGGGGCCGCTGCCGCAGACGCGCTACGTCCTTTCCAAGGCGCTGGAGGCCCATCTGCCGCCCATCGTGGTGATCAACAAAATCGATCGCCCCGACGCGCGCTGCCAGGACGTGCTCAACGAGATCTACGACCTGTTCATCGATCTCGACGCCACCGAGGATCAGCTCGATTTCAAGGTGCTCTACGCCGTCTCCAAGACCGGCGTGGCCAAAGAGTCGCTCGAAGATCCGTCGAACGATCTGCGCCCGCTGTTTGATGCCATCCTGAAGCACATCCCCGCGCCGGTGGGCGAGCCCGACGAAGTGCTGCAGATGCTGGTGGCGAATCTGGATTACAGCGACTACCTGGGCCGGCTGGCGATCGGCCGCGTCTTCCATGGCACGCTGAACTTCGGCGACACGGTTGCCGTCGCCAAGCGCGATGGTTCGCTGCAGACCACCAAGATCACCAAGCTTTATTCGTTCGAGGGTCTGAAGCGGGTGGACGAGACGGTGGGCCGGCCGGGCGACATCCTCGCCATCGCGGGCGTGGAAGGCATCACCATCGGCGAAACCGTCACCAGCGCGGAGACCCCCATGCCGCTGCCGCATGTGGCGATTGACGAGCCGACCATTGCCATGGCATTCACCATCAACACGTCGCCCTTCGCCGGCCGCGAAGGCCAATGGGTGACGTCCCGCAACCTGCGCGAGCGGCTGGATAAAGAGCTGCTCACCAACGTTTCCATCCGCGTCGAAGAACTGGGGCACGACACCTTCAAGGTGATGGGCCGCGGCGAACTGCAGCTGGCAATCCTGGTGGAAATGATGCGCCGCGAGGGCCATGAGCTGGCCGTGGGCAAGCCGGAAATCCTCACCCGCACGGTGAACGGCAAGCTGGAGGAGCCAATTGAGCTGCTGGTGATCGATTGTCCGGAGAACTTCCTCGGCGTGGTGATTGAGAAGCTGGGCGCGCGCAAGGGCAAGATGAACAAGATGGTGAACCATGGCTCCGGCCGCGTGCGCATCGAGTTTCTCATCCCCTCCCGCGGCCTCATCGGGCTGCGCAGCGAAATCCTGACCGACACGCGCGGCACCGCCATCATGAATTCGTTGTTCCACGGCTACATTGAGTGGCAAGGCGATATTCCCACTCGGCCCACCGGTTCGCTGGTGGCGGACCGGCCCGGCAGAACCACCGGCCACGCCATTTTCAATCTGCAGGAACGCGGCGAGATTTTCGTTGCCCCCGGGGCCGAGGTCTATGAAGGCCAGGTGATTGGCGAGAACGCGCGCGAAAAGGACCTGGACGTGAATATCGTCAAGGAGAAGAAGCTCACCAACATGCGCGCCTCCACCGCCGACGAGGCCATCCGCCTGGTGCCGCCGCGCATCCTCAACCTGGAACAGGCCATCGAGTTCATCCGCGACGACGAGTTGGTCGAGGTAACGCCGTCCTCGATTCGACTGCGCAAGAAGGTTCTCAAATCCAACCAGCGGTAGCCGCACGTGTTCCGTAGGGGCGGGCCATGCCCGGCTCGCACGGGCTTAAGCTGAAATGTTCGGGAGGAACATTCAGATGAGACACGCCCGTTCCCCACTGCTTCGACCGGCCGCTACGCTGGTTCTGCTCCTGGCCGCGGCTTCCGCTGGCAGATCGCAGGATTCCCAGTATCGCCCCAAGGGTCAGCTCATCCCCGCGCCCGCCTGCCTGACGACGAAGGGCGTCTGGGAGGGCGGCTCCGCCTCCTGCACCGACGTCACCCATCAACTTTGGCTGAAGGACGTCCAGCACTGGCGGGTGGAGCGGAAGATCCGCATCGGCTACAACTCCGGCCGGTATGAGCGGCCCGAACTGCGGTGGACCCAGTCCAGCTTTATGCAGCCGCAGATGATGGTCCACGACCGCTACTTCTACGACCCGGCCGCCGGCAAGTACACGGTGGACCGCTATCTGGACGACCTCGAGCAGCGTTACGGCGGAATCGATTCCGTGCTCATCTGGTCGACGTATCCGAACATGGGCATCGACAATCGCAACCAGTTAGATATGGTGCGAAGCATGCCGGGCGGCGTGGCCGGCGTGAAGCAAATGGTGGCGGATTTTCACCGCCGCGGCGTGCGCGTCCTTTTCCCGATGATGATGTGGGACCAGGGGACGCGCGAGCCGGGGAGTGCATGGCAGGACGCGATCGCCGCCCTGATGAAGGAGATTGGCGCTGACGGCATCAACGGCGACACGCAGGACGGCGTTCCGCTCGAGTTCTCGCTGGCCGCTGACCGGGCCGGCCACCCGATGGCCTTCGAGCCGGAAGGCGGCCCGTCCGACGAAGCTTTGGCCTGGAATCTCATGACCTGGGGACAGTACGGCGGCCAGTTCGAGTTCGTGCCGGGCGTGGATAGGTACCGCTGGCTCGAACCGAAACACACGGTGCACATTTCCGACCGCTGGAATCGAAGCAAGACGGACGACCTGCAGTATGCGTTTTTCAATGGCGAGGGATGGGAGGCGTGGGAGAACATATGGGGCATCTGGAATGGCATCACGCCGCGCGATGCAGAGGCGACGCGGAGGGTGGCAACCCTGGAACGCGGCGTCGCCGGGTTCCTGATCAGCCCGGAGTGGGAACCTTTCTACCCGATGCACTGGTATGGCGTGTTTGCCAGCCGCTGGCCGGCCGGCGATGAAACCGTGTGGACCATCGTCAACCGCAATGAGTACGAGACCAGCGGCCGCCAGATGACGGTCCCGCATCGCGACGGCGTGCGTTACTTCGACCTGTATCACGGGTCGGAGTTGAACCCCCAGCGGGAGTCGGCTGGCGATGTGCTTTCGTTCCCCCTCGAAGCACACGGCTACGGCGCAGTTCTAGCCACGCACGGCGAACTTTCGGACTCGCAGCGAAAGCTCATGGCCGGCATGAAGGTGATGACGGCGCAGCCGCTCGCGAGCTACTCGAACGCATGGAAAACGCTGCCGCAGACGCTGGTGGACGTCCGTCCCACCCCGCCGGCTGCCTCGGCGCCCGAAGGAATGATTCGTATTCCGGCGGGCAACTTTCTGTTCAAGGTGGAGGGAATCGAAATCGAGGGATCGAATGACGCCGGCGTCGACGTCCAATACCCTTGGGAGCCCGACGCCCGCCGCTTTCACGAGCACCAGATGACGATTCGTTCCTTCTACATTGACAAGTACCCGGTGAAGAACGCGCAATTCAAGAAGTTCCTCGATGCCTCGCACTATCGCCCCAAGGACGATCTGAACTTCTTGCGGGACTGGAAGAACGACACGTTTCCGGAAGGCTGGGGTAGTAAGCCTGTGACGTGGGTGTCGCATGAAGACGCTCGCGCCTATGCGGCCTGGGCCGGCAAGCGGCTGCCTCGCGAGTGGGAGTGGCAGTATGCCGCGCAAGGCAGCGATGGGCGTCTCTATCCGTGGGGCAACGCCTGGCAGCCGGCGGCGGTGCCTGCACCGCAGACCGGACGAACGATGGCTGGTCCCGACAACGTCGATTCCCACCCGGAAGGAGCCAGCCCGTTCGGTGTCATGGATATGGTCGGCAACGTCTGGCAGTGGACCGATGAATATGTCGATGCACACACCCGCGGCGCGATCCTGCGTGGCGGCAGTTATTACCAGCCGCAGGGATCCATCTGGTATTTTCCGCAGGCGTACCGCAATGACCAGCACGGCAAGCTGCTGCTCATGGCGCCCAGCTACGACCGTTCCGGTGCGCTTGGGTTCCGCTGCGTCGTCGACGCCCAATAGCGCTCGCGACGTTAGCGCGCGGCGGCCGGCGAGTGATAGAAGTCGCTGAGCACGTAGTACGCGGCCTTCTTTTCTCCCCGGTCGCTGAGCAGGCCTTTGCGATTGTAATAATCCTGCACTCCGGAGAGGAAGCGCCGCGGACATCGGAAATCCATCAGAATCCAGGCGGCCATGCCTTGAAGAAACGGGATGCGTTGCAGCATCGCCATCTGATGGCGGTAGACGTTGGCCTGGTACTCTTCGGTCCACGCCGTGCCCTCGCTGCCGTGGTTGCCGGCCGGGGCTTCGGCGCCGAATTCGCTCATCACCAGCGGCTTGTCGTAGACGGTTTGGAAGCTGGTGCGGTCGGCTTTCTCCGGCGGCCCATCGTACCAGCCGATGTACTCGTTGCAGCCCAGCACGTCGAGAACTTTTCCTAAAGGATCGTCGATCATGATCGTGTTGGGCGCACCGCCGTGCGGCAAGGTGGCGGCGGTAATGAGCCGGGTGGGATCCAGTTCGCGCGCCTTGGTGGCTAGGGAGGAGAGGAACTTCGTGCGGGCGTCGCCGAGCGGCGTTTCATTGGCGACGGACCAGAGAACCACCGAAGCGCGGTTTTTATCGCGCGAGATCATCTCGGCGAGCTGGCGCTCCGCCTTGGCGTAGACTACCGGGTTCTCCCACTGCACGGCCCAATAGACAGGGATTTCCGACCAGACCATCAGGCCCATTTCGTCCGCCAGGTGGGTCATCACTTCGTCATGCGGATAATGGGCCAGTCGGACGAAATTGCACCCCAATTCCTTCGCCCACCCAAGCAGAGTGCGCGCCTCGGCTTCGGAGAAAACGCGGCCGGAACGAAAAGGCGCTTCGGCGTGAATAGCAACGCCGCGGAGAAATACAGGCTTGCCATTGAGCAGGATCTTCGTGCCCGAAGTAGCGATGCTGCGGAAGCCGATGCGATCCTGGACGCGATCGGTCTCAGCTTCCACCAACACTTCATACAACTTGGGTGTCTCGGGTGACCACAGCGAGAGCGTCGCAGGAAAGGCGAACTGAGCGTACCCATCCTCGCCGGTCTCGACCGACGCAGACGAGCCTGTTTCCGGGATGCGAATGACCACCTTCTGGCGCTTGTGCGTGCCGTTCAGCCGCACCCACCCGGCGACGCTATTGAGCGAGCCTCTTTCCAGCTGCACCTGGTAATCCTGGATGAAGGTTTCGGGAACGTCCACCAGCTTCACGTCGCGCGTAAGGCCGCCGTAGTTCCACCAGTCCGTCATAGTGGGCGGAACAGCGTCCGGATGCCGCTGGTTGTCCACCTTGACAATCACAGCGTTAGCCCGCTCTTTGAGCAGACCGGTGACTTCGAACTGAAACGGCGTGAAACCACCTTCGTGCTGGCCCACTTTCTTGCCGTTGACGAAGACCACCGCCTGATAATTCGCGGCGCCGAACCACAGGAACTGGCGGCGCGGCGTGGCCCGCGGTGCATAGTCGAACTCCCGCCGGTACCAAATGCTGCCTTCGTACCAGAGGAGTTCTGGCTTCTGCGTATTCCAATCGCCGGGCACCTGGAGAGCGGGGGTGGCAGGAAGAAAGGTGAGCTCGTATTTGTCGCCCTTGTCCTTGGGAACGCGGTTGGCGCCTAGGCCACCGTCCGGGATGGGGTTGAGGTGGAAATCGTAATAGCCGGCCTCATAAGGGTCCATTAGCGTCTGCCAACGGCCATTGAGGCTCGTACCTTGTCGGGCAGAGGGATTCTGGATCAGGTCGATCTGTTGGGCGGTTGAGGCCCCGGTCAGCGCCAGGATAAGCGTCATGAAGGTTCTCATGCGCTATACAGGATAACGTATGGCGCAGCGCTCGGATTCTTGCGGAGTCAGGCCGGTCCCCGTGCCTCTTCGGGGGCGCAGTAATCGAGCAACAACGTCGAAGCGTAAGCGGGGCCGCCACGCTCAAGCTGGGGGTGACCCAGGCCCAGCCCTACTTCCCCCAACGGGCCGCGGCGGCTTTCCGCGCGATCTCTGAGCGTTGCTGGCTGGTGAGCGCTTCCGCCCGCCGCTTGCCACCAACCTTGCCGCCTTTCTTCGCGATTGCAGACTTTCGCGCTGCCGAGAGCTTCTTGGCACGGGCTTCGCCACCCTTCCCCGCAATGGACTCCATGTGTTCTTGAAGGGTGATCGTGTCTGCCGCGCGCTTCTTTCTCCCCACGTTTCAAAAGCTTACCACGCAGCATCAGCCGAGGTATTTTTGGCGTCTAGTTTATGCTTGACTTGCTATTGTAAGTAATGCATTATTGTCGATATGAGAAAACGGTTTGACTCCGGTTCCTGCCCCACCTGTAACACGTTCTTTGAACGCCTCCCGATCGAATACGACGAAGACGGTGGCTACGTCCTCCTAGAAGTCCAACCCTGTGCCGAATGCGGCACCATGCTCTGCGCCTGCAACCGAGCGTGGCAAGAGCGTTGCGCCTGAGACGGCTCTCAAGAAGTATCCCTGTCGAGTGTTGACTAACAACTCATGAGTTAAGGGCGATCGCGTAACCCACGGCTAGTGCCTAGCTAGTCTGAAACGGTGGCGCTAACGGGAATCGAACCCGGTGACTGCCGGTCCAGCTCAGTCCATTTGGGTCTAAGTAGTCGTGTTTTCGGTCCAGTTCAGTTCGCCACTAGGCCGAAAAGGGTCCTACGGAGGCCTGACGTGCTGCCCCGGTGCTGCCCCGCGGCCCGGAATCAGTTGATCGGATCCCAGTGCTCCCGGCCCGCAACAACCTCCATGCATCACGAGCGCCGCGCCAGGCTTTTCACCCACCACGTACCTGGCCAGATCGTTTCGAATGCAAGGCGGTTGTTCACGTCGAAGTAGAAGTGGCCGCCGGGGCGCAAGGCGCGTGAAACAGCACGTCCGACTAGTGCCAAGTCACTCTTTCGCTCCACATGATTGATCGCATCGAATTCGCACAATATCAGGTCGACTGGTTCCGGCAGCCGGAAATGCCGCATGTCACCGACGACGACGCGAAGCGGCAGGCCGAGACGTCGAGATTTTTCACGGGCCAGCCGACACATAGTAGGGGAGAGGTCCACGGCGTACATCTTGATGCCCTTGTGCGCCAGCATGAGGGCTGTGGTTCCCGTCCCACATGCCAGGTCACATGCGGATTCGAGGTCTGGCAGAATCCCGCCAAGCACGCGCTGCCGGGCTGCCTCGTACCAGGAAACGTGAAATGTGCAGAGCTGGTCGTGATACTTCGCCTGCAGTCCATAGGGCCGATTGGCTGTGCTCCGAGGCATGCGGGTAATACCTAGCCTCCGAAATTGTACGACAATATGCCGACTTTGCACGCCAGTGCAAAGAACACAAGCAGCAAGTCGCCTAAAGCGTCTTCAGGAAGGCGATCAGAGCCTGCCGGTCTTCCTGCTCCAGCTTTAATCCGAATTCATGCCCTTTAATCGGCCCGGGACCGAGGTGGAAGCCGTTCGGCGCGTAATCGTCCCTGAGCCGTGCCGGGTCGAGCCATTCTTCCAGGGTCTCTGCCAACCCCCCGTGACCAAAGGCGTTGCGATACCAAACGCCGCGCAGCGAAGGCACTTTGTAGAACCCCGTGCTACGGCGCGTTTGCATTGCCAGCGTCGGGTCAGTGCCCACGGAGATGTCCAGAATGTTCTCGGTTTTGCGAAGATCGTCGGGAATCCGAAAGCCCTGCGCCGGGGTGATTTTGTTGCTGGTATAAAGCGGCGTGTGGCACCCGGCGCAGCCCTGCTGCTGGAAGATCCGCTGCCCCCGGCGGGCACGGTCATCGAAGGGATTGGGGTTGGGCGGTGGCCTCAGCGAGGAGATGTAAAGCGCAAGCGCGTAGAGTTGTTCGTCGCTGTAGCGGGTCCCCTCATCGCCGCTGAACGCGGTGGCTCCCGGACTGGGCTGAAAATCCCCGAAGTGCGCCAGTGTGTCCAGCCCTTCGTTGATGATGGCGTATCGCATCAGATCGCCGATCGACCGGTTGTGCACAAGACCGGTCGCGTCCAGATAATTAAGGTTCTGAACGCCGATCAGCGACGGAATGTGCGGAGGATGGGAGGAACTTGTCCCCTGCCGTGCAAGCACTCCGGGGTGCGCGGCGGCCGCCCGTCGAATGATCTCCTCTTTCGTGAGCGACTTCTCAAACTCTTCTTTGCTCATCACCCACGGCGCGCCAAAATTGATCCATGCGTTGTTCAGTCTTCGGCGGTACGCATCCGGGGTGATTTCGCGTAACGCGCGTAGCCTGGCTTCGGGAAGAGGTTGATCGACAACACCCTGGGCTCCTTCGAAGAAAGATCCGTCTTGCATGATGCGCGTGTGGCAACCGGCACAAGCGTTGATCCCGATCTCCAGCACCCCCTTCTTGCGCACGACGTAGCGAAAGCCAGGAACAAAGTAGGGGAGGACGCCTTCACTCGACACAGGCCATGGGGTATCGCTAGCCGACGGCTGCGCAGCGGGTGCAGGGCGGAAAAGAGTCTCAGATTCAAAAACAAGCTTCCCTGCTTGGATCCAATCTTCCTTCGTGCTGAGTTTGGAAGCGTCAAAAATGATCACCGGCTCCTTCTGCTTCAGGGACTCCATGTACCCCTCAGGCTCCCGGCCCTGGGCGTAAGCCGGGTAGGAACGATAGATGGGCCGCACTTTGAGCTTGTAATATTGCTCCGCGTTCATATACCGCGGCGACCGGTCCCGCTGCGCGAGTGGCAACTCAAGCCCTGCGACCTCCTTGTCATCCCACGCCCGCGGGATATCGGGATGGAAGGTCTGCGCGGCAGAGGGGAAGGCGATGGCGAAGAGAA
>CAZZHN010000100.1:0-16405 GCA_964654065.1 uncultured Solibacteraceae bacterium | reverse complement strand
GCGTCGGCGCGGTTGCGGACAATGCGATAAATCTGCACGAAGATCCGCCGTAAGTGCTCGTTAACAAAGCGGTTCTGCCGCTCGATCAGCTCCAGTCCCGGGTCGATGACTTCGCTCATCTGGCTGTAAACGACAGTCGTCACAGGTCCCTACCAAGATGACGCCGGGACCTGCAAAACGTGGAAACGAATACCGTAGTAATCCGCTACGTTCATTCTACCAATGGATGGAAACCGGGCTTCGCCAGATTGTGGGGCGAAAAAGCCCCGGGCCGGCGGCCGACGCCCCCGCCTGGCCCGGTTCTTAGGTTATTCCAAGGCGCTTCGCGTAAAAGCCGGACCAGGGGGTCCGGCGCAGACGAGGGCGTCTGCCCCACGGCTTGCCAGTGTTTGGCAGGGCCAACTCCGCGCCACCAGCGGCGTGGTTGTAAGCTGGGGATGAGATGAGACCGGTTGCAGTAGTCGGGATCGGCAAGACGGCATTCGGTGCTTTCGCGGACAGGGACCTGCGCAGCCTGGCGATCGAGGCTGGCGAAAAGTGCCTGCAAAATGCGCAACTCGCGCCCTCTCAGGTGCAGTCCTTCTACCTGGGAAATTTTGCCGGCCCGTCTTTCGTCGGCCAGAACCACCTGGCGCCCTATGTGTCCACCGCGCTGGGAATTCAAGGCGTACCCTCGACGCGAATTGAGGCAGCGTGCGCCTCCAGCGGCTCCGCCTTCTTCCACGCCTGGACGGAAGTGGCGGCCGGCGTCTACGACCTGGTGATGGTGGTGGGCGTGGAGAAGATGACCTCGCAGCCCACCGCGCGTGTCAGCCAGATCCTGGCCGAGGCGGGAGACTGCTCCGGCGAAATGAGGGTGGGATCGACCTTCGCATCCCTGTTTGCGATGATCGCGCGCCGCCACATGTACGAATTCGGCACCAAGAAAGAGCACCTGTCCATGGTGGCCGTGAAGAATCACGCGGCGGGCGCGCTCAATCCGCAGGCGCACATGCGCAAAGTGATCACGCTCGAACAGGCGATGAATGCCAAGCCGATTGCCGAGCCGCTCAACCTGTACGACTGCTCGCTGGTTTCCGATGGCGCCGCGGCAGTGCTGCTGGCGCCGCTGGAGCGCGCCCGGGAATTCACCACGAAGCCTGTGCGGGTGCTCGGCATCGCGCAATGCTCGGATTACGTGGCGCTCGACCAGAAAGCCACCATCACCACATTCCCGGCCGTCCGGCGGGCCGGCGAGCAGGCATATAAGATGGCCGGCGTGGCGCCGCCCGAGATCGAGTTCGCGGAACTGCACGACTGCTTCACCATCGCCGAGATCATCGCCACAGAAGACCTGGGGTTCGTGGAGAAAGGCCAGGGTGGGCCGTACGCGTTTGCAGGGTGCACGGCGCTGCGGGGGGCGCGGCCGGTGAATACGAGCGGCGGTCTGAAATCGAAGGGACATCCGGTGGGAGCCACGGGGGTCGCGCAGATTTGTGACCTGGCGCTGCAGGTTCGCGGCGAAGCCGGAGATCGGCAGATTGAGCGGCACTCGCTCGGGCTGGCGGAGAACCTGGGCGGATCCGGGGCCACTTGCGTAGTCAGCATTCTGGGAGCGGCATGAGAAGCGGAACCGTGTACACGGAGACGGTGATCTGGTCTGCGCCGGAGGTGTTCGCCGCCGACGTTCCGTACCAGACGGCAATCGTAGAACTGGACAGCGGGGGCCGTGTCACCGTGCGCATATCGGGAGACCGCGCCGCCATCGGCGACCGTGTGATGGAGGCTGAGCCGCGCAACGGGATCCCATTCTTCCGGAAGGTGTGACGGGCTCACAGGAACACGGCGTTTCGTGGTCTGTAATGACCTAAGAATCAGCCCGCTCCTCTGAGCCGTCCCCGACAAGACACCGGCGGCAAGACCGCCGGCGCTACAGGACGCTGAGGTTCGGGAAGTTTCTTCATCCGCTTTCGCGGGCACAGGCCCGTGAGGACAGACGACACAAACCGATCGTCTGTCCTACCTCTGGATGCCGGCCCATTCGCCAAGTCAGCTGGCGCCGTCTAAGGGGTGTGCGTTCGGAATTCCACGCCTCGCGGCGGTGTCACTCAGGTAGTCGAGCGCCTGCCGTGCGAGTTCCCCGACGGTAGGGTCCGGGTGGCGGAGCAGCGAAATCAATGCCCGCACATGGGGCACCTCCGCCGGATCCAGACCGATTACTGGAACGGTTTGACGAGCATCGCGGCGTCCTGCGCCTTTGGCCACCGGCACTGCCTTTCAAAAGGCTCTTCGTCCGCTCCCGGCTAATCTTGAATCGCGGCTATTCTTCCAGCCAGGGCAGATACGCCGCGCCGTACAGGCCTGCCTCGTTGCCGAGGGTCGCTTGTGCGATGCGCGTGCCCTCCTTGTTCGCGCGGTATGTGAAGGACCGGCGCTCGACGGTGCGCAGCATGTGCGGCGCGAAGAATTCCCAGGCCGGCAGCATGCCGCCGCTCAGCAGGTACAGGGGAAAGTTGAAGGTGTTCACGAGGGTTGCCAGCGCGATTCCCAGCGCTTCACCCACCACGCGCCAGATCTCGCGCGCCTTGTCGCCGGCTTCGCCGGCCTGTTGCGCCAGGTCGAAGACTTCCTTGGAAGAGAGATTCTCGCCTAACTGCATTAATCGTGCCATGGCGGTGACGGCGGTGGCCGAAGCGTGTTTTTCCAGGCAGCCCTGATTGCCGCAGCCACACGGATTGCCGTTGGGAACCACCGTGCAGTGTCCCAATTCCCCCGCCATTCCGACGTAGCCGCGCAGGACGCGCCCGCCGGAGATAATGCCGCCGCCAATGCCGGTGCCGAGAGTCAGCAGCACCAGGTCATCCACATCGCGCCCGGCGCCCATCCACTTTTCCCCCAGCGCCGCGGCCTTCGCGTCGTTTTCCAGAATCACGCGAGTCCCCAGCCGGCGCCCGATCTCATCGCGCACCGGAAAGTTCTCCAGGTACGGCAGGTTGTTGGAATTGGTGAGGAAGCCTTCCTTGAAGCGAATAAAGCCGGGCACCCCCAACCCGATGCCGCGAAAGCCGGCCGGACCATGCCGGTCACGCAGGGTCGAGATCGCGGAGACAATCTCATCGAGCACCGCATCCCGCCCCTCCTTGAATTTGGTGGCGCCGGAGACCTTGTCGAGCATTTTGCCGGACTTGTCGATCACGGCGGCGCGCAGGTTGGTTCCGCCAAGGTCGAGCCCGATAGAAAAATCCGTCATACCGCCCGCATCATATCATGGGGCCGCGGATTCGCCTCCGGCGGCGCTGCATCGTGATGCGCTTCCCCGGCCAGCGCTTCCAGGCTCGCCGCGATGATGGCCGCGTGCGGTTCGTGCAGCAAGGTTGAGTGCGTCCCGTCCACACGAACGATCTGCACCGGCTTCCCAATCAGGTGGCGCCAGCCGCGCCGGGGGTCGGCCAGAAGATGAAGGATGCGTGCGCCAGCGCTTTCGTCTCGCCTGGCCGTGAAGTGCACCAGAGGAACGCCCGCCGGCTTGAGAACGCGCAGACGCCGGCCAAACGCGCGGAGGAAACGCGGGTGTCCGGGAGCCGGCACATCAAAGAGGGCAACCAGGGGGACTTCCGCTCCCATAGCAATCAGCTGGCGCGCCGTTTCGAACGCGACAATTCCGCCGAAGCAATAGCCGCCCAGCAGGTAGGGGCCGTGCGGCCGGAGCCGGCGAATCGACTGGCATGCGCGGCGGGCCGTATCTTCCATGTCGCCAAGCCGGTCGTTTCCGTCCGGGCCGGCCATGGCGAAGAGAGGCCGGTCGGGTCCGAGATGCGCCGCCAGGTGGCGGAAGCACTGCGCATCGTCCCCCTGCGAAGAGATGCAAAACAGCGGAGGCCGTGCGCCGTTTTCGTTGAAACACAGAATGAGATCCTCCGGGGCGGGCGCTTTCGGGTTGTCGTGCCCGTGTGCCGCCGCCAGCCCCGCAATCGTAGGCGCGCGCAGCAGGGCCGCCATCGGCATTTCGAGGTCGAATTCTTTATGTATCAAGGCGAGAAGCTCCGCGGCCCGCAAGCTGTCGCCACCCGCCAGGAAGAAGTTGTCATTCGCCGAGGCGGCAGGGACGCCCAAGACCCGCCTCCAAAGCTCCGCCAGACGCTGCTCCATCTCCGTCTCGGGCTGCCGGTGCGACGCCACCGAAGGCGGGGGTTCCGGCGCCAATGCGGGAAGCGACAGACGGTCGACTTTCCCGCTGGAAGTCCTTGGCAATTCGGCTAGGACGGCGAACGCCACCGGCACCATGTGCTCGGGCATCTGGCGGCAGAGGTGCTGCCGTAGTTCGCCTCGATTCCAGTGTCAGGCCGCGCGCGGGCGCTACGTAGGCCACCAGCGTCTGGCGCCCCTCTGGCCCTTGGGCAACCACGGCGCATTGTCGGACTCCAGGATGCCGCCCGAGTACCGTTTCCACCTCGTCGAGCTCGACGCGAAAACCGCGGATTTTCACCTGGCGGTCCAGTCGTCCCAAAAAAGCGAGGTTGCCGTCCGGAAGACGGAACACCCGATCTCCGGTGCGGTATAGGCGGCCCCCTGGAGCCACGCCAAGCCGATCGGGAACGAACCGCTCCGCTGTCAGGTCCGGCGCCTTCAGATACCCGCGAGCCAACCCTGTGCCGCCGATATACAACTCTCCTGGGACGCCCATTGGGACCGGGTTCCGATCGCTGTCCAGGACGTAAGCCTTCACGTTGGCGATCGGCTTTCCGATAGGGACGAACGCACCGCCCTCCCAATCCGATGTGCCGGCTTCGTAAATCGTCGTCGTCGGGGATGCTTCGCTAGGACCATAAGCATTGAACAGCCGGACGCGGCTCCCGACGGTCTCCTTCCACTTCAGGAAAGCCGTTGGGCTCACCTGTTCCATTCCGGTGACTACCGCGCGAAGAGCCGGCGGCGGAACCCAGGCGCCAGCCGAGATCGCGGAGACCCATTCATTCCACCAGGAGCTGGGAACTCCGGTCACGGTAATCCGTAGTTCCTCGAGGACGCGCCAGAACTCCGCCACCGATACTCCTCGCGCCTGCGGATAGAAAACCAGCGTGGCCCCGTTGCAGAGGTAGTTGAAGACTTCGGCGACGAACATGTCCGAGCCCGGCGAAGCAAACTGCAGCCGCCGGTCGCGGTGCGTAATTCCGTATACGCGGGCAGCCGCCAGGGTGTGGTTCAGCAGGGCTCCGTGGGTGAGGATGGCGGCCTTGGGCGCGCCACTGGAGCCCGATGTATACGAGGCGTAAGCGGCGGTAAAGGGCGTCTCACCGTGGGGAAGATCGTCCGCCGGCAGTTGTGTAAGCTTACTTCGTAGCCCGTCGACATCCACCAGTTCGTATCCACCGGAGGCAAGCCCCGTACCGGCGCCGCCCCAGACCAGCACCAGCTTAGGCCGGGCGCCCTCGATCATCTGCGCCAGCCTGCCTGGCGGAAGCGAGGGGTCCAGCGAGAGAAACGCCGCTCCCGCCTTGAGCACGGCCAAAACGGCAACCACCGAATTGGGGCGGCGGCCCATGCAAATCGCGATCAGGTCTTCGGGCCCAGCGCCGCGCCCGCGAAGGAGATGCGCAAGCTGGTTGGCCCGCCGGTTCAGTTCACCATACGAGATGCCGCTAGCCTCAAACTCGAGTGCCACCTTTTCCGGAGCTTGTGCCGCCTGGTTCTCGAAAAGGCGGTGGACGGACAGATTTTCGTCTAGTGCGGCCTCGGTCCGGTTCACTCCCGTGACCAACCATGCTTCCTCGGGCGCATCCAGCATCTTCACCGCGGCCAGCGGGGCACCCGGTCGCGCAAGGCAGCTCCGCAGTAGCGTGTGCAGGTGGCGGACCATGCCGGAAGCTATCTCCCGGCTGAAGAGTTGCTCGTCGTAAACGATCTCGAGCTTGACCAGCGGCCGGCCGTAGGCGACCAGGGTGAGGGGAACGCCGGTTCGCTGCACGCGGTGCAGCGTGCGGCCGCCCCAGGAACCGCCGATCTGGCGCGGCAGTTCCGACGGCGCCTCGTGATCGTAGACGAGGATGCTGTCGAACAGCGGCGTCCCAGGCGGCAGCCCGCTCCATTCCCGGATCTTCTCGAGCGGCGTGTGCTCATAGGCCAGCAGGCCGGCCCACTGCTCCCCGATCTCTTTGAGCCACGGCAACACTTCCGCCCGGGGATCGACTGTAGTTGGGAACGGCAGCGTGTTCATGAGGAGCCCTACCATCTCGCCGGCGCCCGGCACAGAAGCATGCCGCCCCGCACGGGTGACTCCGAATACGACGTCTTGCCTGCCGCTATAGCGAGCCAGCAGCAAAGCCCACGCGCCCTGCACCAGGTTATGGACCTTCAAGCCGTGACGGGAAGCGAACTCCCACAACGCGCCGGTGTCCTCCGCCGAGAGGCACATGCTCTCCTTAGCGAATCCATCGTGGCCGCGGGCCCGATGACGAAGAGGGTCGACGATGGATTCGTTGGTCCCGGAAAAACCGGCATACCGCTGGCGCCAGTAGCGCTCCGCTTCAGCGAGATCCTGATGCAGGAGCCGCCCGGCATGCTCGTGGAAAGGCGCAGCATCGGCGAGCCGGACCGGCTTGTCGCGTACCAGCGCATCGTAGAAAGCAAACCACTCTCGCCAGACGATGGCAAGCGAGCGGCCATCGAGGAGCGCGTGATGTATGGTCCAGATGAGAATGCTGGCTCGGTGCGGCAGTCGCAGCAACGCGAAGCGCATCGGAATGCCGGCGTCGAAGTCGAACCCGCGCTCCCAGTCCTGGCGGAGGAACGCGGTCAGCCGGTCCGTCTTCTCATCCGGCGTCACGGTTGTCCAGTCCAGCTCCTGCCATGACATTTCGGGTCCTTCCGTGACCCGCTGCCGCAGATCGCCGCCGGCGCCAGTCACGAAGCTCGTGACGAGCGCCGGGTGGCGATCGGCCACTCCACGCCATGCGCGCTGCAAAAGCTCCGCATCCAGTTCCTCGGAGGACTCACAGACATCCTGTATGACATAGAGCCCCCGTTGCGGCGCCAGCCGCGACGCCAACACCATGGCCCGTTGCAGAGCAGTGAGCGGGAAGGGTCCGCGTTGCAGGGTTCGCGTCAACGGCGGCCTCCCCCCTCCCCGCGGCACCGGCAGATTCCGGGCAATGGCTTCAATACCAGTGTCGGGCAACGTTCGCCCAAGGGATATGTGGGCATCATCTGGGACACTTCCTCAAAACACTCCAGCAACACCGCCCGCAACTCCTCCAGAGTCGGAAACGTGTGGACGGTGTTCGTCCCGCGGTAGAACTCGATTGTCCTTGTGTCCAGCGGCCCCCAGCCATCGCGGACCGCCAGCGTTTCCTCTTCCAGCTTCAGGCCGGCCCAGAACCGATGCACCCGATCGACCGCGACACCCTCGCGGACATCCGGCTGCATCGCCATCAGGAGACAGAACTTGAAGTGGTGGAAGGTGGGAAATTCGCCGATGCGCGCCACCACCTGCTCCGGGCTCTCCTGCAATTCGGGCCGCAGATAACAGCGAAGCACGAAAACGCCGTCGTCCCGCAACGTCCTGTGGACTCCGGCAATGAGCGCCCGATAGCCGTCGGGGTAGCGGAGGCAATTGATGGAGCCGTCTCCCACCACAAAATCGCAGGATAGCTCTCTCCGCGGAAGGGCATGCCAGTCACCGCAGACCGCCCATTTCTTCTCCGGGACGTTGCCCGGCCAGACGGCCTTAAGCATCGCCGGGGAACTGTCGACCGCCATCAGCGAGACGAGCTCCGGCCAGCGCATGGCCGCTATTTCCGGCGTGACTCCCAGAAGCAGCGCCTCAAGCCGGCGCCCGGGATGGCCTGCGGTCCAGGCGGACGCGGCATCCTCCATGGAGCGGATGTCCTCCCTGGACGGCCGCAAGGGCTGGCCCAGGGCCCGAAAGGAATCCGCAAAGCTGTTCCAATACGACATAGTGTCCGGCGTGCATGCTTCCGGGCGATTTCCAGTGACACTCCGCATGACCTGTGCCCGCGAGTGATTCATCATAACCCTATGCCGTATTCGAGAGGACACCCGCAGCCTGCATCACTCAGCACCATAACCCTCATTAAGAGTTTTTAGTTCACTTTTGACGAACTTGCGTGCAATATGAAACAAGTGCACCCTGGTCTTACGTCGATATGTAGTAGGGGAGGCTAGCGATGAGCGACGCGCGGTATATCGACATTCCGGGCAGTGGGACTCACGAGCTGCCGCCGCTGCTGCTCAGTTCCTCGCCGGACCACTCCCCGGCTCAAGCACCCCCAGACCTGGCATCGGTGATGCCCGAAGCGGAAGACATGCTGGCGGCGAGCGACGCCACCGAGGAAGTCCTGGAGCGCCGCAAGTTCGAGCTCGCCGTGCAGCTGACCGAACGATACAAGGGGCTGCGCGCCCAATGGCAGTGGGGCGATTCCATTCTGGAATGGATACGGCAGTGCGAGATCACTTTTGAAGGCGCCGCCGGGCTGCGCCAGTTGCTGCATCCCGATGTCTGGCCGCATGCCAGCCGCGCCAGCTTCGTCACCCTGCTCGAGGAAAAGCGGGTCGCCACCGCCGGAGTGGCGCTGGAGCGAGCGGTCGGCCTGAGGCTGACCTTCCGCCAGCCGCCGCCCATCGATTGCTGCTCCAACCAGTTTCTGCTCTACTTAAACTCCTCTGTCGCCGACACGGCGTACCGGACCTGGTCGCACCTTGTCCCCGAGGCCCTGATGCTGCTTCCGCCGCACCGCTTCCATTTTGAAGTGCTCAACATCGGCAACTAGGCCGGGCCGGCACCCTGGCGCAGACTGTCCCGTCTGCTGAGTCGAGAGCCGTCTCGACTCTTCGTTCAGTTCTCTTTTCTACACGTATACTCTGCGCACGCGGGCGCTGATGCTGCACAGAATGTTGTAAGAGATGGTGCCGGCCACACGCGCAATCTGCTGCGCGTCCAACTGTGCGTCTCCTTCCTGGCCCAGCAGAGTCACCTCGTCTCCCGGACCCAGGGCGCTGGTGTGGCTGAGGTCGATGGTGGTGAGGTCCATCGAAATCGTGCCCAAGATCGGCGTGAGCCTGCCATCGGCGATCACCTTGCCGCGGTTGGAGAGGCGGTGAAAGATACCGTCGGCGTAGCCCGCGCCAAGCACCCCGACGCGCATCGCGTGCGACGTGCGGAAAGTGCCGCCGTAGCCGATCTGCGCGCCTTCCGGGAGGTCCTTGACGGCGAGCAACCTGGCTTTCCAGGTGAGCGCGGGATGGACGTCGAGGCGCTGCGGCGGCGCTTCCCCACGCGCCGGAGAAACATACCCGTACAGGGCGGCGCCGGTGCGGACCAGGCTCTGGCGCGGGCTCACGCGGCCATAGCCAACCGGGATGGTGCTCGAAGTATGCATGCGCAGTCCGCGGTAGCCGGCCAGTTCGAGGGCCGAGGCGACGGATTCGAAGCACGCCAGTTGATCGGCGGTCTGGGTGGTGGTGTAGTCAGCCGCCGAGGCGAAGTGCGTCATCAGCCCTTCGATCTGCGCGTGCGGCGTCGCCGCAAGAGAGGCGACGATCTCCGCCGCCGTGGCGCGTGTGCCGAGGCGGCCCATGCCGGTATCGACCTTGAGGTGGTAGCGCAGCGGCTTCCCTGCGGCCGCGGCCAGGCGGTCCAGGTCGCGCATCTGCGCCAGGGAATGCACGGCAGGCGTGAGATCGTGCTCCACCAGCGCCGCCTCTTCAAATGACAGAAACCCGCCCATCACCAGAATGCGCGGCGCGGTCACGCCGGCCACGCGAAGCGTAACGCCTTCGTCCACCGAGCTCACGGCCAGCCAGCGGGCGCCCTCGGCGACCAGCACGCGCGCCACCTCGATGGCACCATGGCCGTAAGCATCGGCCTTCACCACTCCGAGAACGTCCACGCCCGGCCCAACCACCGAACAGACATTGCGATAATTGCGCGCGATCTGGCCGCGCGACACCAGCACGAAAGAACGAAATAGAGCGGACACTGCTTCCATTCTAGACGGGCGCGCTTGCAGGCCCCAAGGCTGGCAACGACTGCGGTGCGCGATACAGGAAGCGGAGTCTCACCGGAGTTGCAAAAACCGGTGAGCGAAAGCACGCCGCACGTTGCGCACCGTGGTGGGGCATGCTTCAGCTTGCCGCTAGAGCGGCGCCTGCCGCGCTGGGCTTACTGGAACGCCATGCGCTGTTTTTGCGCTTCCACCTTGGCGGCGTCGGCTCCAGGTGTCTGGGCCACATCGCGCCAGTCGCGGAACGGGCCGTGCTGTTGGCGCCGGGCTACGATGGCGGCGGCCTCGTCGGTGGTGAACCCAAGCACCGTCTTGAGCTCGGGAATGGGCGCGGTGTTCATCTGGACTTGCGCGTTGGTGCCGAACTGCGCGGCCAGGTAATCGATGATCGCGTCGATTTCCTTCTCGTCCGCCTGCGCGCCGCGGTCGGTCATTTCCGCGACGGTGTCGGACCAGTCGGCTTTGTCGAGGCGTTGCTTGCGAATCTGCCCGACGCCGTGGCACACGGTGCAGACTTTGACCACTGCCGGCTTGCCGTCGCCGGGCGGCAGGGCGTCCGCTTCCGGGTCGGCGACGCGGTTGATGGCGCAGCCGATGGATTTGGTGCGAGGATGCGGCACCGGCTTCCCGGCCAGCACCGCGTCGAGCGCCTCACGCAAGTCCGACTCAGTCGCGGCCGGCCGCTCGCTGCCGAAGTCCTCGACGCGGTTATCGATCCTCCCCAGGTAGAGCAACTGGGCTTCGGCCGTCAGCACCGCCACTTGAGCGGTGGTGGTGGCGCCGGCCAGCCGCACCAGCGTCTGCCGCGGGTCCAGCAGCAGCGGGTAGCCGTAACGAAAGTCCCGCGCATAGCCGACGACCTTAGGCTCGGGGATGGTGACATCGGACTGCACGGCGAAAAACAGCACGCCGCGAGCCGCATATGCCTCGCGGATGCGATTCATTTCGGGCACGTAGCGGTTGGTCACGGGGCAATCGGTGGTGACAAAGAAAAGCACGACGAGCGGGTGGCCACGCCATTCGGCCGGCGTATGGAGGGCGCCCCCGGTATCGCGCAGGCTGAACTCGGGCGGCGCGCTCCAGGCGGCTGCCGCGGCCACCAGCGCAATCGCGAGGAGAGCCCGCATAAATCTATCATGCCGCAGAGCGGAGCAGGGGAAGCTGACGGCCCCGGACCGGTGCGGCGGTGTCACCCTGCCAGCTTCTCATAGCGCGCGGTGACGAACTCCCAATTGATCACGTTGGGGATGGCCTTGAGGTAATCGCCGCGCCGGTTTTGATACTTGAGGTAGTAAGCGTGCTCCCACACGTCGATGCCCAGCAGCGGATGCCGTGACGCCAGCAGCGGGCTGTCCTGGTTCGGGGCAGGGTCCAGCGAAAGCTTGCCGGGCGCGTCGAGCGAAAGCCATGCCCACCCGCTGCCAAACACGCCCAGCGCGGTTGTTTGCAGCTTAGCCACGAAGCCATCGACGCCGCCGAAAGACTGATCGAGCGCTGCCGCCAGGCGCCCGCCGGGCCGGCCGCCCTTGCCGGCCGGAGCCAGCGTTTCCCAAAACAGCGAGTGGTTGGCGTGCCCGCCACCCTGGTTGCGCACCGCGGTGCGGACGGCGGCGGGCAGCGTATCCAGGCGGCGCAAGAGTTCGTCTACAGTCATGCCGGCCAGCGCCGGCTCAGCCGCGACCGCCTTGTTCAGGTTGTCGACATAGGCCTGGTGATGCTTGTCGTGGTGGATCTGCATCGTTTGCGCGTCGATGTAGGGCTCCAGCGCGTCATACGCGTAGGGCAGCTTCGGCAGGGTAAACGGCGGATCGGCTGGAGGAACAGCGGCGGCCGCGGCGCTCACAGCTGCCAGTTCGAGCAAAGATCTTCGCGTCAACATGGGTTGCCTCTTTCTCTTTGAGTGAGTCTATCACTGGACCCGGCCAGGGCGGCGAGGCGACGCGCGAAGCGGGCTGCCGGGCGCAGGTCGCGCTCAGTAGGTCGCGAGATCCTCAAAATCCACGTTGCCGCCGGAGAGAATGACGCCGACAGAAGCAATGCCCGGCGGTAGTTTGCCGAACAGGACGGCGGCGGCGGGCACGGCGCCGCTCGGTTCGACCAGAATCTTCAGCCGCAGCAGCAGGAACTTGACCGTCTGCCGGATTTCTTCGTCGCTCACCAGCACGATCGCGTCAACCAGTTGCTGCAATACGGGAAAGGTGAACGCGCCCGGTTGCGGTGCACGCAATCCGTCGGCGATGGTTTCGGGATGAGGCACAGTAACGCGCTCACCGGCCGCGAGAGATAGAAAGGTGTCGTTGGCACCTTGGGGTTCGGCGCCAAAAACGCGCATGGCGGGACGGATCGACTTGGCAATGGTGGCGCTTCCGGCGAGCAGGCCGCCGCCGCCCACCGGCGTAATCAGCGCGTCCAGCGGTCCGGTCTCGTCGAGTAATTCCAGAGCCGCTGTACCCTGCCCAGCCATAATCATGGGATGGTCGAAGGGCGGCACCAGGGTGGCGCCGGTTCGCTCCAGGATGCGGGCGGCGATCTGTTCGCGCAACTCCGTATGCCGGTCGTAAGTGACGATATCGGCGCCGTGCGCGCGGGTCGATTCCATCTTTGTACGCGGCGCATCTTGCGGCATGACGATCGTGGCGCGCGCCTCTACATGCTTCGCCGCGATCGCTACCGCCTGCGCGTGGTTGCCCGACGAGTACGCCACCACGCCGCGTTCGAGCGCTTCCGGCGCCAGTGAAAGGATCAGGTTGGCGGCGCCGCGGATCTTGAATGCCCCGCCGCGCTGCAGGTTTTCGCATTTGAAGAAGACGCGTGTCCCGGCGCGCTCATCGAAGCCGGCGGAGGTGAAAACCGGCGTGCGGCGCGCCAGTGGGCGTATGCGGGTGGCCGCCTGGCGGACGTCATCTGCCTGGATGGCTGGATTCATTCGTTCCAGGATAACCGGCCGCTCCCCTGGGTGTGGATTCGCGCGGGAGACAGGTCCACGACTGCGGTTCCGCGTGAGTCCCGCACCAGCCTGAAGGCGTTTGGCCATCAAAACCAAACTCGGCTATCTAAAGTGATCGGCCGCATGATATCGGCCGCCCGCAATCGTGATAGAACGCGCCTAACCAAAGTAAGGCTTGGCATCGTTGTCTCTCGCATGGTACTAGTAGCTATAGACTGTCTCATGGCACCTCTTTACAGTACTTCAGGTACTTGCGTTTGGGTTCGCGTTTTCGAAGGTAGGAACGCGGCCCTGATCTTCTAAGGAGGCTCGGCTTACTATGTCAACGTTCAAACTCATGTTCCGGGTGGCAATCCCAGTCGTAGTGACTGGCTGCACCCTCCTCGCACAAACCACCATCGCTCCCGCCGGAAATAGCGCCCGGCTGGTAAGCAGCATCGGCCTGGACCGTAGTGTTTATTTTCCCGGTGAAGAGGCCATTCTCACGCTCGCGGCCCGAAACACGAACGCCGCCCCGCTGGAGGTTGTGGCGCCGTTCTCCTCCCTCGGCTGCTTCGAACTCTCCCGCGTATCGGCAACGGGCTCTCTGGTCCCGCTTTACGCACGGCCTGTATGTACGCTGCGCGCCGCCGAGTCTGCCGCCTCTAAGGTGGTGCTGCGAGCCGGAGAGGAAAGCCGCGTCAGTGTGAGCTTCGAGGATCTGTGGCCAGGCTCCAGCGCCTCCACGCTGCCGGGCACGGCCGGATACTACCAGCTGGTGCAGGCGGCCTCGGGAGCGTCGACGGTGTTCCGCATCGCCATGCCCCGCCTGGAAGCGGCGACGGCGGCGCGTCTCCGCGACATCACTTACGAAGATCCGGCCACCCGGCGCCAAGTTCGCCTGGCGGCTTACATGCACGTGTTCTCGCTGCGCTGGAACAACCAGAGCATTCTCTGTGTTGCCCTGTCGCCCAGCCTGCGGGACAAAGCCGTCACCACCGATAGCGCAGGGAACGTGACCTCGGTCGGAGTTCCTTACCGGCGGCTGGCAACGCTCGCGGGACCGCTGGCGTCGGTCACGGTGACCGCCAGCGCGGAGAACAATCTGGCGATTACCTGGGCAGACACGAGGGGTGGCAGCCGGACCATGCTGGAGGCCAGCGATCAACAAGGCGGCGCGGTCGAGGTCGTGCAGGTGGGCATGAGTTCCACCTTTGAGCGAATGACCCCGGCCGACACCCAGCAGTTTTCGGCCAAGGTCGACGGGGCTGCCAACCGTAACGTATTCTGGAGCGTCGCAGTCGCCCCCGGGGCTCCGGCCGGATCCCTGCCCGGAGCAGTCACTGCGGCCGGCAAATATACGGCTCCGGCTCGAATCAGCAAACCCTATGCGGTAATCGTCACCGCGCAAAGCCAGGCGGATCCCTCCAAGTCCGCTGTCGGCATCGTTTCTCTGCAGCCGCAGAATCAGAATGCTCTAGCGGCAGCCGGTGGCGGCGGCTTGACCTTCGCGGCCAAGCCACCCGCCACCGTCACGTCCGGCAGTCCCGAGCCGCTGCGGTAACGACTCGGACTCGCCTCATAGGCAACCGGATCTGCCGGGTTCTGTGTTGTACACCCACCCGCCAGCCCGCGGCTGAGCTAACCCCCAACGGCTCAGCCGCGGGCCTTTTGCCAGGCCGGCGAGCAGCAGACCCGGCCAAGCCGCCCCAATATCATCGTTTCAGACCTTTAATATCCTGAATGGCACGAAGCTTGCAGGCAATGTAACCGGCTGTCTCATGGAGGGTTCCCATGTCGAAGGGTTTCGTCGCCATTAATGTGGAGCGCTGTAAAGGCTGCGCCTTCTGCGTCGAGTTCTGTCCCACCCACGTTCTGGCCCTCTCTTCTGCCTTTAATTCCAAGGGTTATCACCCTCCCCATGTGGTCGCCTCGGACAAGTGTAGTGGCTGCGACCTGTGTGGAATGTACTGCCCCGACTTCGCCATTTATGGAGCGCGCTATGCACGCTGACCCTAAGGGAGTCATCACAGGTGTCCATTTTCTCGACGGTGACCACGCTTGTTGTGAGGGAACGCTCGCAGCCGGTGCGCGATTTGCCGCAGGTTACCCGATAACCCCATCCACTGAGGTCGTGGAACGCTTTGCGTCGAGAATTCCTACAGTCGGCGGCATCTTCATCCAAATGGAGGACGAACTGGCTGCTTCCATCGCGATTCAGGGAGCTGTGTGGGGCGGCGCCAAGGCGTTCACGGTGACCTCTGGTCCTGGCTTTTCCCTAATGATGGAGCACATCGGCTACGCGGCCATCACGGAGACTCCGTGCGTGTTCGTGAATGTGCAGCGGGGCGGCCCTTCGACCGGACTGCCGACGCTGCCGGCGCAGGCCGACATGATGCAGGCGAAGTGGGGGTCGCACGGCGACTACGGCATCATCGCGTTGTGCCCGAACTCCCCGCAGGAGTGCTTCGACCTCACCATTACCGGTTTCAATCTGGCCGAAGAGTTCCGCGTCCCGGTGATGATGATGCTCGACGAGTGCGTCGGACACATGACGGAAAAGGTCGTGATTCCGCCCGCCGACGAGATTGACGTGTCGCCGCGGCGCTACACGCGCAAGCCGCCGGCAGAGTTCAACCTCTTCGAGCCCGGCGAGAACCAGGTACCGGAGATGGTGAAGGCGGGGGATGGCTACCGCTTCCACGTCACCGGGCTGACTCACGACGAACGCGGCTACCCGAGCATGAACGTGGCTACGCAGGACCGCCTGGTGCGGCGCCTGGTGGACAAGCTGAAGCCTTTCTCGAACGGCCGCGCCATCTGCGATACCGCCGATCTGGAGGATGCCGAAGTGGTAGTGGTCTCCTACGGCATCACTTCGCGTGTGGCGCAGCGCGCCATCGAACTGGCCCGCAAACGGGGCATCCGCGCCGGCAAGTTCCGCATCATTTCCGCCTGGCCGTTCCCGGAGCAGCACATCGCCTCGCTGGCGGGCCGCGTCAAGGCGTTCGTGGTGCCGGAACTGAACCTGGGCCAGATGGTGCATGAAGTGGAGCGCGCCGCCGCCGGCCGCGCCAAGGTGATCCCTATCAGTCATGCGGGCGGCACGGTACATGACCCGGAAGTGATTCTCAACGCGATCGTGGAGGCTGCGAAGTGAGCGAACAGGTACTCGAAGTCCCCTGCGAGATTCCGGCCGATTCTTTTAACCCGGTCGAGCCATTTCTGCGCACGGAGCGCATTCCGCACATCTGGTGCGCCGGATGCGGCATCGGCACCACCGTCAATTGCTTCACCCGCGCCCTGCTGGCATCAAACGCCGACCTGGATCGGGTAGCCATCGTCTCCGGAATCGGCTGCACGGGCCGGGTCGCGGGGTATGCGCGCCTCGATTCCTTCCACACCACCCATGGCCGCGCCATCCCCTTCGCCACCGGCCTGAAGCTGGCCAATCCGGACCTTCAGGTGGTGGTCTATTCCG
>CAZZHN010000099.1:5275-16422 GCA_964654065.1 uncultured Solibacteraceae bacterium | reverse complement strand
TGTACTGCGGATGGTGCTGCTCGATGCCGGCCGCATGGCAGCCGTGGGCATCGTCATCGGTCTAGGCGCGGCCTTTGCGCTCAGCCGCTACATCGAGTCGCAATTGTTCGGCGTGCGGGCGGCGGACCCGCTCATTTACGTGGGCGCATTGTGTGGCCTCATGGCGGTGGCCGCGCTGGCGGCCATAGTGCCAGCTTGGCGCGCGTCGCGAATCGACCCGGTCTCACCACTTGACCCTCCCCCCTCTGAATCAATTTGGGGACCGGAAGAGGTGATATTTCACCTGTGGTGCGAGATTCGCCAAGCCGCCACGGACATCACTACCTTGCGAGAGCAGCAAGGACGCCGGGATCCCCCTCGACAACGGCTTGATCGGGTGGTACGCATTTGTTATAGAGGCAAGCCAGATGAACAAGCCTGCTGCACTTCTTTTCATTGCCTTCGCGAACAGCCTGCTGCTTGGGCAGACGTTGAGTCGGGGTGAATCCACTTCTCCCGCGAGGACTCCTCTGGTGGATCGGCTCGAACGGTTGTCGAAGAGCTTTCCACCGGACTTAATCGGGCCGATCGCAGCTCCGAGTGGAGCGACGCTGTCGCGATCCTTTTGTGTCTACCCGTTGCTTGACACCAAGTCGCTTTCGGTCAAGCCATGCCGGACGGACTCTCGCAAACTTCGCCTTGTGCCGCCGTTTGAGAAAATCGCGCCTCTGACCAAGCCCGCCACACTTCCCGGCAATATCCGGTGACGTTCGTGTGGCCATCGGTAGGCAATGCTGTTTCTAATAACTACTATTTAGTTGTTAAATGAAACTGCTATATCGAAGCCAGAGATACCCCGTGTTATCCAATGTGGTCCGCAAGTGACAAGTCGACTGTCGTCTGAACCGCGAAAGTCACCGCTACTGCTGTCCCTTTTCTTTCATCTTCTCCATCACGCTATGCATGATCTCCCGCGTCAACTGCATCACCTTGGGAGAGAAATCCGCCATGATCTTCGGCCCTGTTTCGACCATCTTCCGCCCGACAGGACTCTCATAGAACCGGATGATTTCCTTGATCTCGTCTGCGGACATGTACTTGTCGTAAGAGGGAATGACAAGGTCGTAGATTCACTTTCGCCCCCGTTTTTTTCGCGAAAAACGCCCAACTCGGCAGCAAATTCGAAGACGTGAAGCAGTTTTTGCGCACGCTTCCGGTAGCGCGCATGACGGGCGCTCGGTCTGTTCCAGAGAAACGACGCTCAGACAGGTGCAAACCGAGCGTATAAATTGGATTAGAGGAAGAGCTGTGACCACTGGACAGCGGATACTGGCCCTCGCCGCGATCTGCTCGCTGTCAACGATTGGCGCGCTGGCGACCGACGCGATGTTCCGACCGGGTGAACTGTGGCTGGACAACAACGGCGTCCACATCAATGCGCATGGCGGCGGGATGCTGTATCACGAGGGCGTCTACTACTGGTTCGGCGAGTCGTACGACCAGGGAACACGCGGCGTGCAATGCTACTCGTCCAAGGACCTGTACCACTGGAAAGACGAGGGGCTCGCGCTGGCGGCCGTGACGGACGATCCGTCAAGCGTGATTGCACGCGGCAACGTGATCGAGCGGCCCAAGGTGATTTACAACCGCAAGGCCCACAAGTTCGTCATGTGGTTCCATACGGAACTTCGCGGGTACGGCTACGACGCGGCGCAGACCACCGTGGCGCAGACCACCGTGGCGCAGAGCGACAAGGTCACGGGCCCGTACACGGTCGTGCGCTCGCTGCGGCCCGACGCCGGCACTTGGCCGCTGAACATGCGCCCGGAAGAGAAGGAAGGGCCGATCCCCGGGGGCGTGCTCAAACAGACGTCTCCTGATTGGCTCGCAGCGGCGATGAACGGCGGAATTGTACGGCGCGATTTCAAAGGCGGGCAGATGGCGCGCGATATGAATCTGTTTGTGGAAGACGATGGCACCGCGTACCACATCCACGCTTCGGAAGAGAACGCCACACTACATATCTCGCGGTTGAGTGACGATTACCTGTCGTTCAGCGGTCAATGGGTGCGCGCGCTTCCGGGCGGCCACAACGAGGCGCCGGCGGTGTTCAAGTGGAAGGGCAAATACTACATGATCAGCTCGGGCTGCACGGGCTGGGCGCCGAACGCGGCGCGCTCGGCGGTGGCGGATTCGATGCTGGGCGAATGGCGCGCGCTAGGCAACCCGGCTCGCGGCACGGAAGAACAGGCCAAGACGACGTTCGAGAGCCAGAGCACCTACATCTTGCCGGTGGCGGGCAGGCCCGGCGCGTTCGTCTTCATGGCGGACCGCTGGCGGCCGCAGGACCACCCCGACGGACGCTACATCTGGCTGCCCATTCAGTGGGACGGCGGCAAGCCCATCATCAAGTGGATGGACGAGTGGTCGCTCGAGTTCTTCAAGTTCCGGAGGTAGCAAGCGACCGTTCGCAAGCGGCTTCATCGCGAAGCACGGAAATGCGCCCTCCGCGGCCCAGCCCTTGTCGACCGCTTTACGTTGTTGCTTGAAACTGCTATGATCGGACGGGAGGTTACTTTGGCCCGCAAACTGAGTCGGAAAGAAGCCAGGCAGATGGCCGCCCAGCGCAAGCGGTTCGGTGGTGGCCGACCCCTCCAGCCTCGTCCCTGCCCGCGATGTGGCACTCCCTGCCCAAGCACGACGCAGGCTGCGGCGCACTGCGTGGGACGAAACGCTGAAGCAACGGTACGGCCCACTGTGGCGCCCCCTCAAGGCTCTCAAGCTGCGAACCCGCAACAGGAGTATCCAAAGTGGAAGTACCACCCCACCAGGAAGGCCATGGTCGTGAAGGATGCCCAAGCCGAAGTCGCACTCGGTGAAGGATGGGGCGACAAACCGATCTAGGCGGTGTGATCTCATTGGGAGGCACCCGCCACTGGCATACTGGGGGCAGCGCGTAATCTGTCCAGCAGCAGCGCCTTCAGTTTGCGCCATTGGTTCGCTTGCGAAACCGTCCTGGAAGAATGGCGCTAGGACTATTGCCTATGTCTCATCTGCCACCGAATCCTTCGCAGAGTCTCGTTAACCCTTGCGTAATCGAACTCTTCTGCATGGAACGGTCCACCGAGCCACCGCACGTAATGCTCGAATTCCTCGTTCCCCGGATCGAATATGACATCCAAGAAATGCTGATAGCCTGACGGCCCACCGACATCCTCTGGCGGGCATCGCCGCTCGCCACCAAGGCAGACCGGGGGCGTTGGAGCTTCGCATGGCAGAATCTTCTCCAGCCGAACGTCGTGCCGCCAGTTGTCGCCAAAATCGTACACGTAAACCAGCGACTCGTTCTCAGCCAAGAGCACGTTGGCGACCGGCACCCGGCTTTCGTCAAGTACGTCGATATCGTCATGGAATCCACGATTGTCCAGGCGTCCCCAATACAACCCGTCCTTCTCGAATTGGTGGAGGTGGCTGTCGGTCCAGCCCATCACAGCTTGAAGTGCGTCGTGAAAGCAGCATAGCGGAATGGTGCCCGGAACCTGGAGTCGCCGCCAGATGGGAGGTTCCATGCCGAGGAGTGTGATCTTTATTTGGTAGATCGTCGCCTTCGCCTCCGCAATGGACTTGTGTTATTGTCCGTCAAAAATGTGATGAACTGGACCTCCGGTTGCTGGTACTTCGTTCCCCCGTTGGTCGTTATCCCGCCATCTCTAACCAACGATCTTGGTGCACGCAACGCTGCGGGCCCGACTGCTTGCGATGGCCCCAGTCTGGTGCTGCTCACTCGTACACCGGAAGCCATGCGCTGCGAATTCAGAACGTGCCCTCTTACCCCCGCTGGCGCCGAATTTGCGCCGCATCCTCCGCTGCCTTCGCTCCACATGTCGGCGGACGGCTATCATGAGGGCTTATGGATCCAGCGCCTTCATCCAGAGCAGTGAGTGACGACGACACCGTGATTTGGCGGTACATGGACTTGGCTAGGTTCGTCTGGACACTGTCCACAGGCGGATTGTGGTTTGCCAAGGCTACTACCCTGCGTGACGATCCATGGGAGGCATTCGGCAAGGTGGAGCGTCTCTCGGGGCAGTTCGCTGGTGGCCGCCCGCTCCGGCCGCGTTCCTGCCGCGATGTGGCAAGCCCTGCGCTAGTACGACGCAGGCTGCGGCGCACTGCGTCGGGCGCAATGCTCAGACAACGGCGCGGCCTCCTGCGGCGCAGGGGTCCCAATCCATGGAGCCGCAACGCGACTATCCAAGGTGGAAATATCACCCGACCAAGAAGGCCGTTGTTGTGAACGATGCCCAAGCCGAAGCTGCACTCGGTGAAGGATGGGGCGACACTCCGACATAGGCGTTCGGAATCTCTTGCACGCCGTTAGCAGATGGTGCAGACGGCGTGGTATCGCGGGATTCTCTGGGCGTGGAAAGCAGCCGGTCACTACCCGGGTGCTTGACTGACTCCGCCGCTCGATGCGCCTGCCGACGCGCGGCGCCGGCGCCTTGCGCGAAGGCCGAGGAAACAAGTATATGGCAACCAATATGCCAGTTGAATCCAGAGGGTCCATCGCGAGGTCCGGTGGGGGTACGGGCCGGGATTGTAATGATGACCGAAGTCCCAAGCCAACATGGCGAAAGATGCGCACGTGATCACGACACCTGCAACAAATGGCATCGCGCGCCGAAGCCATCCGGGGAGCGGCCGCTTGGCGAACATAGGGCAATCTTACTCCAAACAGGAGGGATAAGGGCTCTGTGTGGTGTCTGAAATCTAGACACTACCGGGCTCTGAGTCAGCGAGGTGCACCGCCGCCGAGGCGCACGAACGCGCCGCCTAAGCGCTTGCCTTCCTAGCGTACCGGCTCCTACACAGCCGGACGACTAGAGGCTGCGTGATATCCTGAACCTCCGGTGCCGAGTTTGTGGAATTAGCGCACCGCCGATTGTCTCCCATATGAGATCCCAACCGCCGGGCTCGATGGATCCGAACGATTTCGCGGATGCCAAGTTGGTCGAGCGCTTTCAGGCGACCGGTGAGGCGAGGTGTATCGAGAAGCTCTGGCAGCGGTATTCCAGACCGGTCTACCAGACTTGCCTGGGGTTCTTGAACAACACCGCCGCAGCGGAAGATGTCACGGTTGAAGTCTTTATGAAGGTAATGGATAACCTCCGCGCACAGTATCAGCCCGAACACTTCAAGGGGTGGCTTTTTACCATTGCAAAACACGAATGCATCAACTACACCCAGCGGGCTGCGGAGCGGCTTCGCGGCGGCGATATCGATGACTTGGTTCTTGCTATTTCTAATGATCCTTCTCTTTCGATTGACGTCAGAGGCGTTCTTCGCCACCTCTCAGCGCCTCAGCGTATTGCTATCAAGCTGCTATACGTGAACCGGTACACCTACGAGGAGATTGCGGAGCTTAAAGGTTGGGCCTTGAACGACGTAAAATCGCACGTTCAGAATGGCAGGCGCGCCTTCAAGAAGCTGTGGGATGCGCGGCCGGAAAGGAGGGCCACATGAGCGACAGCGACGATAAGTTCGATCCGTTGGATGCGACGCTGGGCGCCATGCGCCACGGTCTAGGCCCTTGTCCGGATGCAGCGGCGCTGGCCGGCTTCGCCGCCCAATCCCTGCCATCTGACGAGGCCACCCGCGTTCAAGCGCACGTTTCGATGTGCGGAATCTGCGATAGCCTCGTGGAAAGCCTAAAACACTTCGACGATCCACTCTCCGCGCTGCCCGATTGGGCGTCAACGGAACGCCGCCTGCGAGTTAAGGTTTTCCCAAGGCAGCGCCGGTGGTCGTGGCTGCTGCATCCCGCGGTAGCTTACGGAGTAGCGCTCGCTGCAGTAACCGTAGCTTTTGTGCCGGTTCGCCACAAGGCATTTCCAACCCCTGTGTCTCCCGCCCCTGCACAGCCAACCATAGTTGCGCCCGGCACCACAGAGCTACAGTCTTTGCGCACCATCGACCTGAACACCACTCGGGGGGCACGTGTCCCGCACTTCGCTCTAGGCTCGGGCGATAGGTTGGTCCTGCTGTCGTTCCTGATCGATGTTCACCCAGGCTTTCACTACGAAGCCTCTCTCGACGGACGAACGGCTCAGAGCGTGACGAGCAGTGACGGTAAGGGCAATTTTGCCGTTCTGGTGAACCGCGAACTTCTCGGCCCCGGATCTCACGACCTCAAAGTCGCTGAGATCGAGCCGGCATCCGGCAAGTCGGAGCGATCGTTTGACTTTTCTTTCCAGCTTTAGTGGAATCCTGCTTTGCCTTTGGGCAACAGCAGCCGCGGCCGCTTCGACGGTCGCGGAGGACTACGCGCACGGGTTGCAATTGGTTGGCCAGCGGCACGCTGATGAAGCGATACCGATCCTTGAATCGGTCATCAGTCTTGCGCCCGAGTTCTATCCCGCCTACAAGGCGCTGGCCAATGCCTACCTGCAAAAGCACGCGCCCGAAAAAGCGGAAACGTACTTCGGAACTTTGCTTCGCGATCCTGACCGCAGCGCTTTCGCACACTACGCCCTGGCACAGATTGGCAGAGCCAGCTCGAACTGGAAGGATGCCCTTGAACACTATGCCGCTTGCGTTCAACAACGGCCTGACTCGGTTCCGTGCTATGTGCTCCTCGCAGCTTCACTCATGGATGCCACCAGACTGTCCGCTAAGGCTAAGGACCTGGAGTCGCTCATACCGAGGAGCCGGGAGGACCCGTATGCCTGTCTTGCCTTCACCGAGTTTCTACTCGCGCAAAGGAAGATCGGGGAGGGACTGCAGGCCTCCCAAGACTGCCTCACCCGGGCAGAGGCCCTCGGCCAAATCGATCTCCTAGTGGCAGCTCATGACTTGGTGGCGAGGGCATACGCGGACACGGGAGCTGCCCATGACTCGGTGGCGCAGCACCATCTCGAAGCTGCCCGGCTTGCTGCGCAACTCGACGACCCTGAAGCAGCCTTCCATCACAACATGGATGTCTGTATCGACGATGCTTTGCTCAACAGGTTTGCCGAAGCCGAAGAATGCTTTGAACGAGCGTTGACGGTCGCCCGATCACAGGGGAATCGATCATGGCTGGAATACAGCCTCGACAGCGCCATCCAAGCGCACACAGATCGCGGAGAACTCGACAAGGCACTTGGGCAACTTTCGGAAGTCCTTAGCCTCTATCAGGAAGATGATGAGTTCAACAATGCGGCTGGAACGCTGCTTGCGATCGGCAAGATCCATTTCATTAGAGGCGATTTGGCGCAAAGCCGCCAGTTCTACGAGGATGCCTTATCGGTTACGCGCTCTCATGAACTCGGATCCATGAAGGCGTATGTCCTTCGCGAGTTGAGCAAAATCTATTCAGTATCCGGCGATCCGGTCCTGGCCCTACGCTACGCCAATGAGTCGATCTCGGTATTCCGAGGGCTTGGTATGCATCACCAGGCGGGCGCTGGCATCGGCAACCTCCCTGAGATCTATGCTTTTATGGGCGATTGGCCTTCCGCATTACGTTACGCGCGGGACGCTTTGCAAAGCGCTATAGACTGCGAGGACCTGTTGGAGCAGCAAGATACGCTCGCGGTCATCGGCAATGTTCTCCTCGGAATGGGCCGAAACCGTGACGCTGTGCGCAGCTTTCAACAGTCGCTGGATTTGGATGCTTCAACACGTTTCCCACCGTTTCGGCTGGACGCCCTAATGGGGCTGGGGAGCACGTATCTGGCCCTGAACGAGTACGGTCACGCGGAAGAGCGCCTGGGCGAGGGCCTGCAACTGGCGCGTGACTTGGGCAACGTGCGGGCGGAAGCCAACGCGCTCGCCCAACTCGGGCGCTGCTACCGGCAGTTGGGCAGGCTGGACAAGGCGCGCGAGCATTTCGGCTCTGCGCTCGAAACGGCCATCCGGATTCCGCTAGTGGAAGTTGCTTTAGTGGCACAGCGCGGTCTGGCGGAGATAGCGGTGCGCTCTGGTGATTTCCATCAGGCCTTGAAGCATCTCGAGTCCGCCGCCGAGACCGTCGATTCACTGCGCAACCGCATTCCGACCACCGATCTCAAGGCAGATTTCGCCCGCGAGAACGCGAAGCTGTACGAAGACCTGCTCTCCGTGCTCGCACAACTCGACCGTCGCGAGCCCGGCAAGGAGTGGGACCGCAAGGCTTTCGATTATGCGGAGCGCGGCCGCGCACGCGCCTTCCTGGATCTCCTGGCCGAATCGAGAGCGCAAATCACAAAAGGGTTGAGTGCGGATGAGTTGCGGCATTGGAACTCACTCGAAGCCGCTCTTTCGCGCGCCATGGCGGCTCTGGTCGAGCGGGACTCCGAGGCCAACCAGCGGGCCGCATCGCTCGCAGAGCGCAACTTGGCAGACTGGATTACCGCAACTCGCGTCACGAATCCGGAGTTTGAGGCGCTCCGTTATCCGCGTCCTACAAATGCTGATCAAGCCGCCACGTTGTCGGCAACACTGGGCACGGTGATCCTCGAATACGCGCTGGGAGAACACGAGTCATACCTGTGGCTGGTCGCTTCAGGGCGGGTCCACTTCTTTCACTTGCCCGCCCGAGCGGCTGTCGAGCATGTTGTCAACGACTACCGCAAGCTCATCGCCCACCGCCCCCAGGGTGCCCAGTTTGATGCGTGGCAAGCGCCGGCAGAGGTGCTGTACAACATGCTGCTGAAGCCCGCACAGCCGTATCTGTCACAAGAGCGACCTCTAGTCATCGTGCCCGATGGGGTCCTGCATTATCTTCCGTTTGAGACCCTGCGAGCAGTGGGATCGGATGGGCGTCCAGAGTGCCTCATCGAGCAGTTTCCGATCTCGTACATGCCGTCAGTCTCGGTGCTGGCTGAACTCAAACAACGGATGACAGATCGTACCCGGAAGCTCGATCTGCTGGCCTACGGCGACCCTGTGTTTTCGCAGGCGGGCGCGAGATCCTCGCCTTCCATGGATCTTGTGCGCGGCATCTACGAATCTGCTGGTATACGCTTTCCGCAGTTGCCGAACACGCGGCGAGAAGTCCAGGCCATTGGTAGCCTATTCCTGCCGGAACGCCGCACCACCTTTCTCGGCCTAGCCGCAACGAAAGCTTCCGTTAAGCGCACCAGCCTAGTGGACTACCGCCTCCTTCATTTCGCCACTCACGCCATCATGGACGACCGGAACCCCGCACGCAGCGGCATCGTCCTCTCGCTAGTGAACGCAGGCGACGAGGATGGCATCCTGCGCATGACCGAGGTTTTCAACCTGGAGATGAACGCTGACCTCGTAGTACTTTCGGCCTGCCAGACAGGTCTGGGCAGCCTAGTGCGCGGGGAGGGCATGGTCGGTCTGACACGCGCATTCCTATACGCCGGCGCCCGCCGTGTGGCAGTGAGTCTCTGGGATGTGAATGACCTGACCGCCCCGGATTTCATGCAGTCCTTCTACCACCGCATGCGCCAAGGTGAAGCCCCAGCGGCCGCTCTTCGATCCGCAAAGATCGAAATGCTCCATTCGGACTCCCCCGTCCGAGCCAATCCGTACTTCTGGGGTCCATTCGTTCTCGAAGCCACGCCCGATTAAATCGCCAAGAAAAACTGAAGCGGTTTGTGGAATTGAAAGCGGCTGGCCTGTTGTACTGACGAGGTGCCCGGCAGGCCCTGGGCTTGCTGACCGTTATTCTGCGATACCAGCAGAGGTCGCGACACATTTGTCAGGGTTTTCCCCTACACACAACGCCGTTGCTCGGCGACCTGCGGGTCAGTGGCGCGTGTTCGATGCCGAACTGACCGTGGCATCGGCGAGTGACGCTGAGCGTGTTTGACATGAATATGCCTGTGACCGATCATGCCTTGATACTCGTTATGGAGCGAATGCGCGAGCGACTCGTGCGACTGCCGAAGGACGAGGGCGCGGAGCGCCGTGCCAGCCGTCGGTTTCCCCTCACGCTGGAGGTCCGTTACGCTGTCTCGGGCCGCGTTGCGCCGGTGGAGACGGGCTCGGGCCTCAGTATCAACCTCAGCAGTTCTGGGATGAGCTTCATGGCCGACCGGCCGCTGCTGCCCGGACAGAAGCTTGCGATAGCCATAGACTGGCCTGTCCGGCTGGACGGCAGTGTGAATCTGCAATTAATCTTGTCGGGCCTAGTTATCCGATCCAAGGGAACAGTGACCGCAATGGAAATCCTACGGTACGAATTCAAAACCCGCCGTATCGAATCGAAGGTGACACCACTTCGGGAATCGATCTGCTGAAGGACTCACGCAAGCGGCGACACGACCTCAAATACCGTCAATGGCGCCATTCAATGCCGAGCTGGGGGTGCCACCCCAAGCTTCGATCCGCCAAGGACGAAATACCTCCTTCCCGGCTCCGCCGGTTGGCCGAACCTCACTTCCAGTCTCCTCTTGCTCAGGTAGCCACTCCTCATCCAATCGCAAAGAAAAACTGACACTCAGTGTGGAATTGTGAGGGGCTGGCTTGTTTTACTGCCAAGACCATCAGCAGGCAAAAAGCAGGTTTTGGCGGTTGCTAAAGGAGAAGCAAGATGAAACGGATCACGCTTAATGTTTTACTCCGCATTTCGGAGGCGGCCAGGCTCTTTATCGTCATCGTATTGAGTTGCGTGGTATGTACCTCCAGCGCGCGCGCTCAAGTGGATTCCCAGGCCAGCGTCAGCGAGGTCGTGTTGCACAGCTTCACCGGCCCTGTGCACGGGGCTTTTCCTTATGCGGGTGTGGTCCGTGACTCGGCAGGCAACCTCTATGGGACCACCTACCAAGGGGGGACGGGGAATGTGGGAGTAGTCTACAAGGCAGATGCGAGAGGCCGCGAGACAGTCCTGTACAACTTCACGCAAGGATCCGGTGGCTGTTACCCGTCCGCTGGTGTGGTTCTCGACTCGGCGGGCAACCTCTACGGAACAACGCAGAGTGGCGGCGGTCCGGCGGGCGCGGGCGTTGTCTACAAGCTGAACCCCTCCGGCAATGAGACGGTGCTACACAGCTTCACGGGCGGCTCCGACGGCCGTGGTCCGTATGCTGGTGTGGTTCTCGACTCGGCGGGCAACCTCTACGGAACCACGCAGGGCGGCGGCTCGACGGGGGCCGGCGTGGTCTACAAGCTGGACCCCTCCGGCAATGAAACTGTGTTACACAACTTCACGGGCGGGTCGGATGGCAGCGAACCGT
>CAZZHN010000099.1:0-5175 GCA_964654065.1 uncultured Solibacteraceae bacterium | reverse complement strand
GGCAATGAAACTGTGTTACACAACTTCACGGGCGGGTCGGATGGCAGCGAACCGTCTGCGGGTGTGGTCCTTGACTCGGCGGGCAACCTCTATGGAACCACCTACTTTGGCGGCACGGTCGGATTTGGCGTAGTCTACAAGCTGAACCCCTCCGGCAATGAGACGGTGCTACACAGCTTCACGGGCGGCTCCGACGGCCGTGGTCCGTATGCTGGTGTGGTTCTCGACTCGGCGGGCAACCTCTACGGAACCACGCAGGGCGGCGGCTCGACGGGGGCCGGCGTGGTCTACAAGCTGGACCCCTCCGGCAATGAAACTGTGTTACACAACTTCACGGGCGGGTCGGATGGCAGCGAACCGTATGCGGGCGTGGTCCTTGACTCGGCGGGCAACCTCTATGGAACCACCTACTATGGGGGTACAGTCGGATTTGGCGTGGTCTACAAGTTAGACCCGAGCGGCAATGAGACGGTGCTGCACAGCTTCGCTGGGGGAACCGACGGCGCAAGACCATGGGCGGCTGTAGTCCTCGATCGGACGGGTAATCTTTACGGGACTACGTACCAGGGGGGCACGTCCGCTTCCGGCGTGGTGTTCAAACTGGACCCGTCCGGCAATGAGACATTGCTGTACGCCTTTCCGCAATCGCCCGAGGGCGCGCTCCCGTTCGGCGCTGTTGCCAGCGACTCAGCCGGTAACCTATACGGGACCACGTATTACGGCGGATCGGCTGGCTATGGCGTGGTTTTCAAACTTGGCCCTCTCGGCAATGAGACAGTACTCCACAATTTCACGGGCGGCCTCGATGGAGGTTACCCGTATACCGGAGTGGTTCTCGACTCGGCGGGTAACCTCTATGGAACAACAGAAATGGGGGGTACAGGAGGAGAGGGCGTTATCTACAAGCTAAACCCATCCGGCAACGAGACGGTGCTCTACAACTTCACCTTCGGAACCGGCGAATCGCCGACTGCCGGTGTGATTTTCGACTCGGCCGGTAACCTGTACGGGACCGCGGAATCCGGTGGCTCAACGTACGCCGGCGTAGTGTATAAGCTGGACCCGAGCGGCAATGAGACAGTGCTGCACAACTTCGCGTGGGGCACGGCCGATGGCGCGCTGCCGTTACAAGGTGTGGTTCTCGACCCGGCTGGTAACCTATACGGAACCACGCCATACGGTGGCACAGGGTACGTCGGCGTAATGTATAAACTGGACACCGGCGGCAACGAGACTCTGCTGCACACCTTCACAGGAGGCTCCGACGGCGCCTATCCCTATGCGGGCGTCGTTCTCGACGCGGCGGGCAACGTTTACGGAACGGCACTCAATGGCGGCACTGCTGGGGCGGGCGTTGTTTACAAGCTGGACCCCTCAGGCAGCGAGACAGTACTGTACAACTTTACCTGGGGCTCCGATGGAGGTGGTCCGTTCGGAGGCGTGGTTTTTGACTCGGCGGGCAGCCTGTACGGCTCGACTTATGGCGGCGGCTCGGCGGGAGTGGGCGTAGTCTACAGACTCGATCCCTCCGGCAATGAAACCGTTCTTCACAGCTTCACGGGCGGGTCAGACGGCTCGAATCCGCAGGCCAGTGTGACGCTCGATTCGTCCGGCACCCTCTATGGAACCACCGCGTACGGTGGCAACGGCTCGGGTGGGGTGGTTTACAAGATCCGAGGAGCCGTGCCGCGAAGGTAGGGCACACGACACAGAGCTGCCGAACAGGAGGCATTTTGCGGCGGTTCGATCACCGCTTTACGCTTTGGCGAGGTCGTTGTGACAGTTGCGCCGCAGTTCAACGGAGACGAGGAGCTAGAGAATGGAAACTTCACTACACGCTAAGAAAAGACAGCGAAAGCTCTTTGGTGCGGTCGGGTTGATTTGCGCAGTAATTGCCCCCGGCAGCGCGCAAGCGCAGGTAGATGCAAATGCCCGAGTCAGCGAAGTCGTGCTGAAGAGCTTCGCAGCTCCACCGCGCGGAGCCGACCCCTATGCAGGCCTGGTTCGAGACTCGGCCGGCAACCTCTATGGGACCGCCGCCAATGGAGGGACTGGCGGCCAGGGGGTGGTCTTCAAGGTGGATGCGAGAGGCCGCCAGACAGTCTTGCATAACTTCATCGGCGGCGCCGACGGCGAATTTCCCCAGTACGGCGGCGTGACTCTCGACTCGGCCGGCAACCTCTATGGTGCCACGTATGACGGTGGCAGCGCCGGATATGGCGTGGTCTACAAGCTGGACCCCTCCGGCAATGAGACGGTGCTGCACACATTCACCGGCGGGTCAGACGGGGGATCCCCATCTGCTGGTGTGGTCCTGGACTCAGCCGGCAATCTGTATGGAACCGCGCCCAGTGGCGGCCCGGCGGGACACGGCGTCGTCTATAAGCTGGATCCGAGCGGTAATGAGACCGTGCTGCACAGCTTCACGGGCGGCTCTGATGGCGGTTATCCATATGCGGGCGTGGTCCTCGACTCGGCAGGCAACCTCTATGGGACCACCAATTCTGGTGGTTCATCGGGGTACGCCGGCGTGGTGTATAAGCTGGACCCGAGCGGCAATGAGACAGTGCTGCACAGCTTCACGGGCGGGTCTGATGGTTCGGGTCCGGAATACGGCAACGTGACTCTCGACTCGGCCGGTAACCTCTACGGGACCACTTTTGGCGGTGGCGCGGGCTACAACGGCGTTGTCTATAAACTGGACCCCAGCGGCAACGAAACAGTGCTGCACAACTTCACGGGCGGGTCTGATGGCGGCGATCTGCGGGCCGGTGTGATTCTCGATTCGGCAGGCAACCTCTACGGAACAACGTCCAATGGCGGGTCGGCGGGACAGGGCGACGTCTACAAGCTCGATCCCAGCGGCAACGAAACCGTGCTGCACAATTTCACCGGCGGCTCTGATGGCGGTTATCCGCATGCAGGTTTGGTCCTCGATTCAGCCGGGACGCTATACGGGACGACGAGCGCCGGCGGAACGGCTGGCATTGGTGTGGTATTCAGCTTGACCTCCAGCGGCACTGAGACACCCCTATACACTTTCCCCGACGGCCCAAACGGATGGGCCCTATTGAGTGGCGTGGTCCTTGACTCAGCGGGCAACATTTATGGGACAACAATCGAGGGCGGTTCGGCGGGATTCGGCGTGGTCTACAAACTGAACGCCCGCGGCGCTGAAACTGTGCTCCACACCTTCAGCGGGTCGGATGGCGGTTCCCCATGGGCCGGCGTGGTTTCGGACTCGAATGGGAACCTTTATGGAACAACGCTCGAAGGCGGCTCGGCAAGAGCAGGCGTCGTGTACAGACTGGACCCGGGCGGTAATGAGACTGTGCTGCACAGCTTCACGGGCGGCTCTGATGGCGGTTCTCCGTATGCGGGCGTTATCCTCGACTCGGCGGGCAACCTCTATGGAACCACCTTTTCTGGTGGCTCATCGGGGTACGCCGGTGTGGTGTATAGGCTGGACCCGAACGGCAATGAGACGGTGTTGCACAACTTCACAGGAGGCTCTGATGGCGGTTACCCGTGGGCTGGTGTGGTCCTCGACTCAGCAGGTAACCTCTACGGCACCACCACGGGCGGTGGCGCGGGTTACAACGGCGTTGTCTACAAGCTGGATCCCACTGGCAACGAGACGGTGCTGCACAACTTCACAGGAGGCTCTGATGGCGGTTACCCACTTACCGAGGTGGTCCTCGACTCGGCAGGCAACCTCTACGGAACAACGACCAGTGGCGGGTCAGCGGGACGGGGCGACGTCTACAAGCTCGATCCCAGCGGCAACGAAACCGTGCTGCACAACTTCACCGGCGGCTCCGATGGTGGCTATCCATATACTGGTGTAGTTCTCGACTCAGCCGGCAACCTCTATGGAACCACGCTCACTGGCAGCACGGCTGGATATGGCGTCGTCTACAGGTTGGACCCGAGCGGCAACGAGACAGTGCTGCACAACTTCGCTGGCGCGCCCGATGGCACATACTCGGAGTACGGCAGCGTGATTCTCGACTCGGCTGGCGATCTCTTTGGGACCACATCATCGGGTGGCAGCGGGGCCGGTGGGGTGGTTTACAAGATAAAAGGAGCCGTGCCGAGAAGGTAGCATGGCCGGACAATCCGTCCGGTGATCCCATCCTGAGCGGTGCCTAGGCGGGCGTATGCCGGTGTGCAGAAAACTAAGGTTTTCTGCACACCTGAGGTTGCTGGTGCAGCGAATCTCAGAACTCCCCTCGGGCTCGTCCACCTTAAACGCCGTACTTCTGCTTTTCGTCGAGCACCGATGGGGGGCTTGGCTTCAGTGGATCCAGTCTATCCGCATGGGCCCGCGCACGATGATGTTGGGTTTCAGGTCTTGTGGATTCATCGTGGGATTCTACTTGCTCCTTCGCCGTTGGGATTTCTTGCCGCCGGAAACGGTGTCGGCAGGTCCACCGCCCCTCACCCATGCGTCCACCTCCGGCAATTTGCACTTCCACAGACGACCGACGCGATGGGCCGGCAGCCCCTTGTTTTCAATCCATCGGTAGACGGTGTCGATCGCAACCCCGAGATGGGAAGCGACCTCATTCACAGAGATCCACCGTTCTCCCAGGCTGGGATTGCTGTCTGGAATCGACATGAATCGCCTATTGTGGCAGAAAGTCGGGTCAGCGTCTACGGGTTCCGGACGTGGCTATCCGATGAAACCAATCACTGTCGACAAGCCCTCAAATTCCGAGCAGCTCCTTCCAAAACCTTGTGCTTTTGGAGGGTTACAGCCGATGAGGCCAAGTTTCTTGAAGCGTGCGCTGATCCACTCAAACGTCGCGAAGCCTTTTGGAAGCTGAACCGGATGTTCCCAGCTCGAAGCTGGCGCTAGCCGTTTACATGGTCGATGCGAGCCCGCGAGGCTTCCAACGCGGCGGCCGACCTGGTTTGTGAGGCTTCAAGCTGTTGATTTTTTCAGTCACTTCTGGGCCGCCTAGGCAGAACTCTTGGAGTGCGTCCCGCGAGCTCCTTCCTTAACGCTTGCCCCATAGTGCAAAATTGTCTTTGCCAGATACACTGCGTTTGGAGATCCGGGAATCTATGCCTCTGCGTCGCGCAGGCAGATCCGTTGCTTGGTTGCAGTACATCTCGAATGGAGGTTCCGCCCGTGCCCAGCAAGGGAATGCCCGGTAGATCGTAGAAAGT
>CAZZHN010000098.1:0-16434 GCA_964654065.1 uncultured Solibacteraceae bacterium | reverse complement strand
GCGGCTCCCAGCTCACCCACGCTATCCGCATAACCTCCCAATAGATTCCACTCGCCCGCTGCGACGTAGTGGCCTTTCTTCCCTTCCGGCTGAGGCAGCATCCGAATTGCTGAGACGTGCTTCGCCAATTCAGCCTTGGCCCTCTGTACGTCGGCATTCAGCAAATGGCGAATGTTCGTCAATCTTTCTGTAACAAAGTGACGCATCGCTGCGACCTGGTTAGGCAATGAATCCGGCTGCGTGGAAAAGAGGCGTTGGGCGATCTCTCCGAGTTCCTGCTCCCTGCTGTTGATGGCCTCAACGAGGGCGGGAGAGTGCCCACAAGAGGCCGCGGTTTCGATCAGGTGGCCAAGTTCCTGCTGGATCTGCTCTCGGCGCTGGCGCATCCGGGTCATCTGGATGGAAAGCTCGCCCAGCGAAGCGGTCAGTTGTCGCTCGAATTCACGAAAAGCGTAGTCAACAGCATCAGGCGTCATAACCGCCCGCTGTAGCTCCGAGAGAAGGCGGTCTTCCAGCCAATCTACTCGCTCTGTCAGCGAGTTTCGGCAAGCACCGCGGTGAAAGTTCTGAGTGCAGCCATACCGCTGTTGACCTGCCTTGCCGCGGCCGCTAACGATTACGAGGTTTGCTCCACATAGGCCGCACCTGAGGAAGCCGGTCAAGAGGTATTGACTCGACGCAGCGCGATGGTACAGACCCTTATGCGGCCCTCGACCAAAAGCATTCGCCGCGAAGGCGAGGCGTGCTTGAACCCGGTTCCAGAGACCTTCGTCGATGATCCGAAGTTCGGGCCGCTCCGTAATCCGCCATTCGTTCTTGGGACGTTCTCGACGTAGCCGCTTGTTGGTCCCTGGCTGCTTCACAAATCGCGAACGGTTCCAGACAATCCGGCCAGCATACAGATCACGTCGGAGCATTTCGCGAATCGCGGTTGGGCACCACGTCGCATATTGCTTCCCGGCACGCGGCCGCGGGGAAGGGACGCCCTCGCGGTTCAGGTTCTTGGCAATGGTTTTCAACGAGCCACCGTCGGCCGCCATCTCGAAAATGCGGCGCACAACCGCGGATTCTTTCGCGTTTACGCGCAGCCTGACCCCTCCGCCGCTCTCCGCCACGTTCTCGTACCTGCGCCACAATTCCGGCAACAATGCATGGCTGCTCAACGGCCTCTGAGTTCACGCCGCGAAAGCCCGCAGCATCCACTGTGCTCAGCATTCTTAGAGAGCATTGCGAATATCGGTTAGTTCTTGGGTGCGGACTCCGCAGCCTTTTTCGCCGCAGGCTGCCGGAATCCCCGCTCCACCATGTCATTGGGGTCCGTCGAAACAGGACCGTCGCGCCATAGCCAGCGCATCATGTCCGGCAAGATCATGCCGCTGTACTTCTGCCCGTGGAGGTTCATGCTCCATGAGTAGTTCACGTCGTAACCCTTCTGGGTGAGGGCTTTCATCAGCCGGACGTTTTGGTAGAACCAGTCCCGCTTCTCGTTGTACGAACCGCCGTCGCGGCCGACGCCCCGGTTGTCGTTCCGCCCGTCGCACAGGAATACGCGAATCGGCTTTTTCTCGCCGGCCAGGACGCGCTCGGGATACACGTAACCGCCATGCAGGTCGACGAAGCTGCCCACACTGCTCAACACCTTTCTGAACTCGTTGGGACGCTCCCACGCGACCGAGAACGCGGCGATCGCCCCCGAGCTGGATCCTCCGATTCCGTGTTGGTCCGGGTCCTTCGAAATGTTGTAGTCCTTATAAAGCGCCGGCATCAGTTCCTCGGTGATCACGCGGGCATACTTGTCGTCGGGCGTGTTGTACTCGATGCCACGATTCGTCGTTCCGTCGCCCCAACCGGTCTGCGGGCTGGGTTCCACCTGGTCAGGCCGGCGGCCGGGGTTGATGAACACTCCGATCATCACCGGAATCTCGCGCCGGTAGATCAGGTTATCCATCACATTCTGCGCCCGCATGTCGCCATTCTCGTCCTTAAACGCCTGCCCGTCCTGGAAGATCATCAGGCTGGCCGGAATCGCAGGATCGTATTGAGCCGGCACGTAAACCCAGTAGGTATGCTGCGTACCCGGATAGACGTTGCAAGGCAGGGTAAACGGCCCTCGTATCTCTCCTTTGGGAACCCCTTCCTGCGGCATCGAGTCCGGACCCAGCCGGTATTGGGAATTGGGACTGGGGGCCTGTGGCGCAGGGTACTGCGCGATCACGATGCCGGCCGTCGCCGCCATGGCCGCGGCGATGGCGTATGCAATCTGTTGTCTCACGCTCTGACTCCTTGGCTGGTCACTCACGCGCTGGACGAAGCTCGACCCAATCCAAGCCGATTGTCTTTTCAAGAGTTTCAATGGGTGGTGGCGATCCCGATGGCCCATCAATCCGCTGCGCGCAACTGTTCGGTAGTAGCCTATCACAGCCAGAATCCACTCACCAGTTGCGGGTGTACCGCTGCGGGAACCGTGTGAAGGGTGGAACAAGCCCTGCACAAAGAGGTCTATACTTGGTGCATCGCTACCTGGAGAGGCGGCAGCTCGGTGTGCCGGTGTTCCGGCTCCGTGAGCTGCAGGACGGTCTTCCAGTGCGTTCCATAAGTGCGATCGCGGTTGCACGGCCGCTATCCAACTGGAACCAAAGCTTGTAGTTTGTCGTATGTAAGGCTCAGAAGCTGTCTCGCCGGAGGGTTCCATGACTCTTGTCGCTGATATACGCTACGCCGCCCGGACGCTGGCGAGGTCCCCGGTCTTTTTCTCGGTCGCAGTCCTTTCGCTCGCGCTGGGTATCGGCGCCAACGCGGGAATCTTCACGCTCCTCGACCAGGTGATGCTGCACCAGCTTTCGGTGGAACAGCCGCAGCGGCTGGCGCAACTGGTGGAGCACGGCGAGTGGTACGGCTCCAACAATGGCATGAACGCCATCTCCTATCCGACATATAAGGACCTGCGCCAACAGAACGAGATCTTCAGCGGGATGTTCTGCATTTACGGTACGGTCTTCAGCGCCAGTTTTGAGGGACGCAACGAGCGGGTCGGCGGCGAACTGGTGTCGGGCTCCTATTTTCCCGTGCTGGGAGTTCACGCGGCGATAGGACGGCTTTTCACACCCGAAGACGACCAGACTCCCAGCGGTGAGCCGCTGGTGGTTCTGGCATACAGCTACTGGCAGAACCGGTTCGGCGGCGATCCTGCGGTCATCGGCAAGCAGATCCTGGTACGGGACCATCGGCTGACCATCGTGGGCGTCGCGGAACGCAGATTCGAAGGTGTGCAGGCGTTGTTTCAGGCGCAGATCTTCGTCCCCATGGCCATGGCCGCCGAGATGACCGACAAAAAGAAGCCGCTGGAAGACCGCCGGCAGCGGTGGGTCCAGGTCTTCGGCCGGATGAAACCGGGCGTTGATCTGAAGGAAGTGCGCGCATCGCTCGCCCCGCTCTTCCATCGCACGCTGGAGAACGAGGTTCAGCAAAAGGAGTTCGCTAACGCTACGCCCTATACGCGCCAGCAGTTTCTGAAGATCACGCTGGATGCGATACCGGGTGGGCGCGGGCAAGATGTGGTGCGGCAGTTTCTGGAGGCGCCCCTGTGGGTGATGATGGCGATGGTTGCGCTGGTGCTGCTGATTGCCTGCGCCAACGTGGCCAACCTGATGATTGCGCGGGCGTCGTCGCGCCAGAAGGAGATCGCGCTGCGCGTCGCTCTGGGCGCGGGACGGACACGCATCATCCGGCAACTCATGGTGGAGGGGTTGCTGCTCGCATTGACAGGCGGAGCAGTGGGACTGTTCATCTCGCCTTGGGCGATGCGACTCCTCATCGGCATCATGCCGGAGACTGACCCGCCGCTGCGGTTTGTTGTGGATCCGAACCTGCGCCTGGTTTTCTTCACCATGCTGGTTTCGCTGGCGACGGCCGTTATCTTCGGGCTCGTGCCAGCGCTGCAGGCCGCCCGGCCCAATATCGCACGAGTGCTGAAAGAGCAGGCCGGAGCGGTCGCCGGAGGCGGGCAGGCCCGCTGGCGAAAAATGTTGGTGGTGGCGCAGGTCAGCCTTTCGTTGTTGCTCCTGATTGCGGCGGGTCTCTTCGGGCGCAGCCTGCATAACCTGAAAAGCCTCAATCCTGGATTTGAGGTCAACAATCTGCTCAGTTTTCAGGTGGACCCCACGCTGAACGGCTACACGGCGGAACGCGCCAAGCTTTTCTACCGGCAACTGGCGGACTCGCTGGTGGCCCTGCCCGGGGCTGATTCGGCGGCGCTGTGCGTGGTCCCGCCCCTCACCTTCGACGAATGGGACAGCTCAATCGCCGTAGAGGGTTACGTTGCCAAGCCGGGCGAAGACATGAGCCCGCGCGTGAATCACGTTTCGCCAGGATATTTCAGCACCCTGAAGATCTCCCTTTACCAGGGACGAGAATTCACGGTCCAGGACACGCTGGGTGCGCCGCAGGTGGCCATCGTCAACGAGAGGTTCGCGCAGCATTATTTCGGCGGCCGCGCCGCCCTGGGCCGCCACATCGGTATGGGCGGCGACCCGGGCACAAAGACCGATATCGAGATCATCGGCGTGGTGCGCGACACCAGGTACAGCCGCATGAACGAGGAACTGCAGCGCCAGGTTTACTTCCCGTACCTGCAGCACGAGTGGGCAGCGCAGATGACTGGTTATGTGCGCACGTCCCTGCGGGGAGAGCAGATGTTTCCCATGATTCGGCTGGCGGTGCGCAATCTCGACCGCAACCTGCCCGTGTATCAGATGAAGACCGAGGAAAAGCAGCGGGACGATTCGCTAAGTGTGGAGCGTCTCTCGGCTACCCTGTCGAGCGCCTTCGGCGTCCTGGCCACCGTGCTGGCCGCCATCGGGATCTATGGTGTGATGGCGTTCCTGGTGGGGCGGCGGACGAAGGAGATTGGAATCCGCATGGCCATGGGAGCGTCGGCACGGGACGTTGTTTGGCTGGTGATGCGCGAGGTATTGCTGCTGGCCGGAGTCGGCGTATTGATCGGGGCGCCGGTCGCGCTGGCCGTAACCCGGCTGCTCGAGAGCCAGCTTTATGGGATTGCGCCGCATGACCCGTGGATTATCATTGCGGCCACCCTCGGGCTAATGGCGGTTGCTGCGCTGTCAGGCTACCTTCCCGCCCGCCGCGCAACGCGCGTGGACCCGATGACGGCGCTGCGGTACGAATAGCTCCACCGGCTCCTGCCGGAAAGATATCCTTTCGGCTGGCTGCGGGCGGAGCAGAAGCGGCAAGGTTAAGCTCTAGGTCGGTCAGTACCGCCGCCAAACCCTTGGGACTGTTACAGAGCGGTTACCGGCGCCATACTACATCCGGAGCAACTTATGTCGCCACATTTTGCGCTGCTTTCGATTGTGTTCATGATTAGCTTCGTGCTTCTTTTCGATCGAGTGCATATCGAGAGGAGCCATGGCCGCTTCATCAAGAAGTGCCTGCTGAGCGCCAGGGATCTCGACCGCATGCAGCGCATCCTTTCGGCTTGTGAAGAGGAGTAGGCGCCTTCGGCACTTCGACCCGTCGTTGGCCGTGTGAAGGAGCACCGCCGCGATTCGGGTTGCGGGGCTGGCGGCCGGCAGCACCGTTGACTCATTGCCCGAGGTGCGGTAGCGTTTGTAACGCATGCCAAGCTCTCCACCCGCTTCCCCAAACGATGCCACACGCCGGCGCTTTCTGCTGGAAACCGGCGCCGCCGCGCTGGTTGCATCCGCATCTCTTTCCGCCGCACCGCCGCCGCAGAGTGCCGCAGCCGCGCCGGGCGGCATAGACTTGATCCGCCACGTCTGGCGGGCCAGCTGGATCGCCGTGCCCGGCGCTCCTGCCACCGAGTACGGCGTGTACCATTTCCGCCGCACCTTTGAACTGGCGGCCAGGCCGGAGCGGTTCGTGGTCCATGTGAGCGGCGACAATCGCTATCAGCTCTTCGTAAATGGCCACCGGGTGGCCTGGGGGCCGGCCCGCGGCGACCTGTTCCACTGGCGGTACGAAACGGTAGACGCAGCACCGTATCTGGAGCGCGGCAAGAATGTGTTTGCTGCGGTGGTCTGGAACTTCGGCGAACGGGCGCCGGAAGCCCAGGTGACTTTAGAAACTGGATTCCTGTTGGACGGAGACAGCGCCGCCGAGGCTGTGGTCAACACAGGCACGAGCTGGAAATGCGCGCGTGACGATTCCTATTCGGTGATGCTGGCTCCCGAAGTACACGCCTATTACGTGGTGGGGCCGGGCGACCTGGTGACGGGCTCCCAGCACCCGTGGGGTTGGGAAGAGAAGGAGTTTGACGACTCGCAGTGGCCGGCGGCAGTGGTGGTGAGCCCGGCCGCGGGGCGCGAAGCCCGCGATGTCCACTCGCGCTGGATGCTGGTGGAACGGCCCATTCCGGCGATGGAAGAACGGCCGGAGCGTCTGCAGCGAATCCGGCGTGTAGCAGGGATTCAGCAGCCCGGGGCATTTCCCGCCCAGCCGGCGCCATTTGAGATTCCCGCCCGCACCCACGCCACGCTGTTGCTGGACCAGACTTATCTCACTACCGCGTATCCCGAGCTGGCAGTGAGTGGAGGGAAGGACGCGGTAGTCACTATGGGCTACGCGGAATCGCTCTATCTGCCGCCCGCGCCCGGCCAGAGGGGCCGGGAAAAAGGGAACCGCAATGATGTCGAGGGCAAACAATTCATCGGAGCCCGGGATCGCTTCATTGCCGATGGCGGAGCGCGCCGTACTTTCCGCCCGCTGTGGTGGCACGCGTACCGCTACCTGGAGCTGGACGTGGAAACGAAGGACTCGCCGCTCACCGTCGAGGACCTGCGTGCAACCTACGTCGGTTATCCGTTCGAGAGACGGGCGCAGTTCGACGGCGGCGCTCCCGAGGTTAACCGGATCCTGGACGTGGGCTGGCGTACCGCCCGCCTGTGCGCTCACGAAACCTACATGGACTGCCCGTATTACGAACAGCTCCAATACATCGGCGACACACGCGTGCAATGCCTGATTTCGATTTTCAACTCGGGCGATGCGCGCCTGATGCGCAATGCGATCGACCAGATCAATGACTCGCGCCTGGGCGATGCCTGTACCATGAGCCGCTACCCGACGCGGCTGGAGCAATACATCCCAGGCTTCTCGCTTTGGTGGATCGGGATGGTGCGGGACTACTGGTGGTATGTGGACGACGCGGACTTCGTCCGCCGCACGCTGCCTGGGGTACGCGCGGTGCTCAGCTTTTTCGAAAGGTACCAGAAGAAGGACGGTTCGCTCGGCCCCCTGCCCTGGTGGCGCTACTTCGACTGGGTGCCGGAGTGGCCCGCGGGCGAGTCGCCGCAGGAGGAAGATGGCTCATCAGCTCCCTATGACCTGCTGCTGTTGCTGGCGTACCGGTGGGCAGCCGAGATGGAAGCCGCACTGGGGCAGCGCGCTCTCTCCGAAGTCTATCAGGCGCGAGAGAAGCAGCTTCGCGAAACGGCGCAGCGGCTTTATTGGGATACAGGTAGAAGCCTATACGCCGACACGCCTGCCAGGAAGCAGTTTTCCCAGCACACCAATACCATGGCGGTCCTGGCGGATGTGATCGCGGGCGCGCCGGCTCGGGACCTCATGCTGCGCACCTTGACGGCGCCTGGGCTGGCGCAGGGAGCGCTGTTTTTCAAGTTCTACATGAACATGGCATTGATCAAAGTGGGTGAAGGCGACCGCTACCTGGATCAGTTGGGTGATTGGCGGGACATGCTGGCGCGCGGGCTCACCACCTTTGCCGAGACCGTCGACCAGCCGAACGAATCGTCGCGCTCCGACTGCCATGCATGGAGCGCGAGCCCGAATATCGAGATTTTCCGCACCGTGCTGGGTGTGGATTCGGCGGCGCCCGGCTTCCGCCGCGCCGTGGTGCGGCCTCACTTCAACAAGCTGAAGTTTTTATCGGGTTCGGTCCCGCATCCCAAAGGAAAAGTGGACGTCCGGCTGGAACCGCAGGGCGCTGGCATGGCCGTGAGCGTCACCTTGCCCGCGGGCGTGCCTGGCGACTTTGTTTGGCGGGGTACGCGGCGGGAACTGGCGCCCGGCGTCAACCGGTTTTCGGTCTGAGATTTTCCCTGGATCGCTTCGCCGATGCCATGCGCGCCGCCACCCGCATCGCCTGCTTCATGCTGCGCGCGTCGGCCTGGTTCTTGCCTGCAATATCGAACGCCGTGCCGTGATCCACCGATGTGCGGATGATCGGAATGCCGAGCGAAATGTTGACCGTTCCTTCGAAGTCGATCAGCTTCATCGGAATGTGGCCCTGATCGTGGTACATCGCGACCACCAGGTCGTACGCTCCGCGGGATGCCTGCAGAAAAACCGTGTCGCCCGCATGCGGGCCGCTGCAAAGAATGCCTTGCCGGCCCGCGGCCTCGATGGCCGGCGCGATCGAGCGCTGGTCTTCGCTGCCGAACAAGCCGTGCTCGCCGGCGTGAGGATTCAGCCCGCACACCGCGATCCGCGGCCGCTCGCGCCCGAGCAGCTTCATGGCTTCATTTCCCAACTCGATGGTGCGCAGAATGCGCGCGGCGTCCAGCTCGCATGCCTGGCGTAGCGCAATATGCGTCGTCACGTGCACGGTGGAGAACCGTTCGCTCCAGAGCAACATACGGGACTCAGCAGCGCCGCACAACTCCGCAATGTACTCGGTATGGCCCGAGAACCGGAGGCCGGATAGGGTTACGGCTTCCTTGTTGAGGGGCGCCGTCACCATAGCGCCGGCCTCTCCGCGCAGGCACAGTTCCGTGGCGATGCGGACATACTCCACCGCTGCGATTCCGCACCGGGCATCCAGCCGGCCGAACTGGAATTCCTCAAACCCGGTGAGCGCGCCGACGTCGCGGAGTTCGGCCGATTCGAGCTTCAGGCCGGTGACCTGTCGAGCCTGTTCCAGGACGCGGCCGTCTCCCACGACAATCCAGCGGGCCAGCGCCGCGAGATCCGGGTCGGCGAGGGCTTTCACCACGATTTCGGCGCCGATTCCTGCGGGGTCGCCCATGGTCAGCACGATAGCCGGCGTTTCCGTTGGTTCAGGCATGAAAATAATCCGCTACTTGAATTAGAGCATCCGCGCCGCCGAATCCGCCGGACTTGGTAGCGACGGAGACTCCATCGAGATCGCCGCCGCGAATCACGCCGCGCGGAACTCCGGGAATAATCTCATCAAACAGATCGATCCACTGCACTCCGGCGGCCCGGCAAAGCTGCGACGCCGTGTACCCGCCGGAGAGCAGAAGCGCGCATCCGGGAACGGACGCAACCAGGACCGTCAGCCATCTCGCGAAGGACACCCCGCGTGGAATGCGCAACATGACATGCTGGCCGCGGCCCAGTGCGGCTTCAATGTCCGCGCCGGAGATCCCTGAGCGAAGCAATACTACTCCGCGCTGGCACACGAGCGTCGTCTGCTGCGCGACGGTCACCGGGTGGTCGGAACCGATACAAAACAACACGGGACCTTTGGGCTCCGGTCGGGGAAACGGCCGCGCCGCAACCGGCAGCGTGCGTGCCAGCGCCGCCGCGAGGCCCGCCGATCCTGCCCACAGGACACGCCGGTCCAGCGCCAGACCCGCGGCCGCGATCCGATCCAGGTCGTCATCGCAAACGGCGTTGAGCGTCACCACCCGGGCGCCGGCAGCGATCGCCGCTGCGGCGCCGGCAGGCCCGGTATGGACGCACTCCGCTCCCGGCGAGCGGAACTGAGCAACCATGTCGATCCGCGCGAAATTCGGGTCGCCGGCGACCAGCAGGCTTCCCGCCTCTACGATGCGATTCATCTGCGGAAAGGCAGGGCACACCACGGCGGCATCGCAACCGAAGGCTACAAGGGCGGCCTCGATCTCCACCGCGGCGTGGCCGCGCACCGTGGAATCGATCTTCTTGAAGAGGATCGCCGGCGAACGATCCGTCAGGCGAGCGGCGGAGTTTGCGATCGCGTTTCGCGCGGCTGCGGCTTCCAGATCCCGGCTGTCCGTGCTGATGGCGGCTACGGTCGCCTCCGCAACGCCGGCGCCCGGCGTAACCGCAACGAGGGTCCGGCGCCCGCGCATCGCGAAATGAACCGCGGCGTCGCAGGCGCCCGTCAGGTCATCGGCGATCAGAAAACAGTCGAGCGGCGCCGATGAGCCCGAAGTCTTCATGGGGCCGAGGTAGGACGGACCATCGCCTTACGTGGTCTGTCATGCCTCGCGAGAGTCTTCCCGGCCTCCAAGAAATGCCGCCTTTGCCTATTTGTAACACTGATCATCTATACTTGGGCTAATTCTTCAAGCCTGGAGGGGCTCATGGATCGCAGAACGTTCATCAAGACTACCGGCGTGGCAGCAACCGCCGCGCCACTGGTCAGCGGGCAGAAAAGCAACCCCAGCCAGATCGAGCACGTGGTGGTGGTGATGATGGAGAACCGCAGCTTCGACCACCTGTTCGGCTGGCTGCCGAACGCCGACGGCCTGCAGGCGGGCCTCACTTTCCCGAATCCAGCCGGCGGAACGAGCGCCACCTTTCCGCTGGCCCCGGATTACACCAGCTGCTCCTACCCCGACCCCGACCACAGCTATGACGGTGGACGTACCGAATATGACAACGGCCTGATGGACGGCTTCCTGCTCGATACCGCCAACGGCCTGAACGCCATCGGATATTACACGCAAAAGGACCTTCCGTTCCGCTCGGCGCTGGCGCGTAACTACACCACTTGCGATCGCTACTTCCCCTCCATCCTCGCCCCCACGTTTCCCAACCGTATTTTTCAGCACGCCGGGCAGACGGACCGTCTGGACGACAGCATCACCATCAGCACCCTTCCCACCATCTGGGACAATCTCGCCGCCACCGGGGTGAGCAACAAATACTACTTCGGCAACGTTCCCTTCCTGGCGCTGTGGGGCAAGAAATACCTGAACATCTGCCACCCGTATTCGGAGTTCCTGAGCGATTGCGCGGCGGGTACCCTGCCGGCGGTGTCGTTCGTAGACCCCAGCTTCACGATTTTGTCGAATCTGCAAAATGACGACCACCCCTTTTCCGACGTCCGCAACGGCGATGCCTTTCTCGCCCAAGCCTTCGCCGCCGTATCGAAAAGCCCCAACTGGGCCAACACCGTGTTCATCATCAATTTCGACGAATGGGGCGGCTTCTTCGACCATGTCACGCCGCCGCGCGCCCTGGCGCCGAACGACGTCGATCCCGACCTGGTGAACGGAGAGGCGCTGCTCGGTATCCGCGTGGCCTGCATCATTGCGTCGCCGTGGACGAAAGGAAACCCTCTCGACCCCACGGTGAACCACACAGTGTTCGACCATACATCCGTGCTGAAGCTGATTGAATCGGTGTTCAACCTGCCGCCCCTGGCGGCGCGCGAAACCTCCGACACGGTGGGGAACGTGCTTGATGTGCTGAACCTGGGCGCACCGGACGCAAGAGTGCCTGATCTACCGCAGCCCGGATACGTGATCCCTTCGAGCCTCTGCCTCAGCGCCAGCCCGAACACGACGCCAGGTCCCGACGACGAGACCACCGTTTTCCTGCGCATGGTGAACAGCGGCATGCTGGCCGGTTTCCCGGGTCACTAACTAAATGTAGGTGGGGCGCCGGCCCCCGGCTGGCCGTGCCGGGCACTAAAATGGCGGTTAACGAGGTTGTTTTCGCCATGAACTCCCGGCTTGTAGTCCTTGCCGCAGCTGCCGCTGCCTCGCTCTGGGGCCAGTCCTCACCCACGCTCGCCGTTGACGCCACCGCCAGCGTCCACCCGATCAGCCCGTACGTGTACGGTATCAACGAGTACGCGGACAATGGGTTGGCCAGCATCATGCGCATTCCGCTACGCCGCTTCGGCGGCGACGCCACCACCAGCTATAACTGGCAAAACGATGTCAGCAACGCCGCGTCGGACTGGTACTTTGAAAACTACGGGCAATACACCGGAACGCCCGCGCTGCCCGACGGTTCGTCCTTCGATTTATTCCACGAGGCGAATCTCCAGAGCGGCGCCTTGAGCCTGGGCACTATCTCGCTGATGGACTGGACGCCCAAGAACACCACCAGTTGCAGTTTTAGCGTCGCCAAATACGGCGCACAGACAGGCGTAAATCCGTACAATACCGATTGCGGCAACGGAGTCCTGCTCAACAAACAGCAGATCGTCAACGATCCGAACGATGCCTACCAGCCGTCTGACCCGTCGTTCGAACAGCAATGGGTCAAGTACCTGATGCAGAAGTACGGCCCGGGAAACACCGGCGGCGTGCGTCTATGGAGCATGGATAACGAGCCGGAATGGTGGTACGGCGTCCACATCGACATCTACCAACAGCCCGCCACCTACGATGACATGATGGCGCGCAACCTCAGTTGGGCGAAGGCGGTCAAGGCGGTGGACCCCAGCGCGCTGGTCACGGGGCCGGTAGCCGCCGGCTGGCCCGGCTACTTCTATTCCCGCGCGGATTTTCAGAGCGGGTGGGAGAAACCTCCCTACCAATACTGGGACAACCCGACGGACCAGCAGGCGCACAACGGCGTCCCATGGGTGGAATATTACCTGCAGCAGATGCACCAGTTCGAGCAGCAGAACGGATACCGCCTGCTGGACGTAGTCGACATCCACGGCTATATCACGCCGGATACGTTGACCGACACGGTGGGCGATGCCGCGACGGAAACGCTCCGCATGACTTCCACGCGTGCGCTTTGGGACCCCAACTACATCGTGCCGAACGCCACCGCCGGCGACAATGAATACGACGCGAACGGCAACCTGACCGCGCCGCAACTGATTCCGCGCATGCACCAGTGGGTGGACCAGAACTATCCCGGCACCAAGCTGGCCATCACCGAGTACATGTGGCACGCGCTCGCGAGCATCACCGGCGCGATCGCGCAAGCCGACATCCTCGGCATTTTCGGGCGTGAGGCGCTCGACTACGGCACTCTGTGGGGACCGCCCGCGCCCACCGACCCCGGCGCTTTCGCCTTCAAGATCTTCCTCAACTATGACGGCAATGGGAGCCAGTTCGGGGAAACCAGCGTCTCTGCCACCAGCAGCGATTACGACACGCTCTCCATTTTCGCCGCGCAGCGCCACGATTCTGCGCTCACCGTGCTGGTGCTGAACAAAACCGCCTCCGCGATCACCGATAGCATCAGCCTGGCACGTTTCACGCCGGCAGCGACGGCGCAGGTGTGGCAGTACAGCAGCGCAAATCTGAACGCGATCGTGCGGCAGCCGGACCTCAACGTCGCCGGCGGGATCAGCGAGACTTTTCCGGCATATTCGATGACGCTCTTGGTGATCCCGCAGTCGCAAAGCGAGCCGCAACCGGTGGTCGCCGCCGTCACCAACGCCGCGTCTTACGATGCCACCGGTGTATCGCCTGGAGAGATCGTCACCATCTGGGGCAATGGACTGGGACCGGCCGCGCTGGTCGGCCTGCAGCTCGATCCCAACGGCCTGCTCACCACCTCCTTGAGCGGCACGCAGGTATACTTCAATGGCAATCCGGCGCCAATGATCTACACGCTGGCTGGGCAGGTCAGCGCCATCGTCCCGTATGAAATCGCGCAGGCGCAGACAGCAAACGTGGTAGTGGTTTATCAAGGCAACCCGTCGGCTCCGTTCCAGGTCGCCGTCGCGCCGGTCAAGCCGGGCATCTTTACCAACGATGGCTCCGGCAGCGGGCAGGGCGCCATTCTGAATTTGGATTACAGCCGCAATGGCGACAAGAACCCAGCCCAGCGCGGACTATATGTTTCCATCTATGCGACCGGTGAAGGAGTGACCACGCCCCCAGGAATGGACGGCCGTGTGTCAAGCACCGCCGGAACGCCTACTCCGAAGGTGGCGGCTACTAGCTGCTCGGCCACCATTGGCGGCCAGCCCACCACGGTGAACTATTGTGGCGAAGCGCCCGGCTCCGTCGCCGGCCTCGTGCAGGTGAACGCGCTGGTACCGGATTCGGTGGCCCCAGGCACTGTCCCCGTGACGATCACCATCGGCGGCGTCACCAGCAAAGACGGCGTCACCCTGGCGGTGAAGTAGGACAGACGATCGGTTTGTGTCGTCTGTCGGTGCGGCGTAGCCGCCGCCCGCAACGCTCGATGTAGGGGCCGGGCATGCCCGGCCTGGCGTGCCGGCCTGGCATGCCCGCAGCCACGCGTTTTGGGCGACTCGCCTAAAAATCACTAGCTAAGTGCTTTGTTTTCGGTAAGGATTTGGGCGAGTTTTGCCGGGATTGACTAGGCCGCCGCCTTCAGTCGTAGACGAAGTGCAGCACTTTCTTGAGGTCTTCCCAGGCCTCGCGCTTGGCGTCCTGGTTGTAAGGACGCAGCAGATACGACGGATGGTAAGAGACCATCACCGGAATGTTGCGCCATTCGAGCCAGCGGCCGCGCATCTTGGTGACGCCCTCCTTACGGCCGGTGAGCGCACGCGCCGCAGTGCCTCCCAATGCGCAGATGGCCTTGGGCGCAATCGCGGAGAGCTGCCGGTACAGGAACTGGCCGCAAATTTCCATTTCGTCCGGCTCTGGAGTGCGGTTCCCGGGGGGCCGGCACTTCACCACGTTGCAGATGTAGACGTCCTCGCGGCGGAGCGCAATGCCTTCCTTCTTGGCGGTGCCCTCGATCATCTGCGTGAGCAACTGGCCGGCGCGGCCCACAAAGGGAATGCCCTGCGCGTCTTCGTCCGCGCCGGGACCTTCGCCAACGAAAACCAGCGGCGCGTGCTCATTGCCGACGCCGAAAACGATTTTGTTGCGGCCTTCGTGCAGGCGGCAGCGGTGGCAATCGCCGATATCTTCCTGGATGCGCGGCAGCGTGTCACCGGCAGGCGCCAGCGGCGGCAGGCTGACGGTGGGCTGATCCACGGCGGCAACAGGCGATGCGCCGGCATCCGCTGCTGCAATCGTTTCCACTGCTTTCGTCTCGACGGCTTGCCCCGCGGCCGGCCGGCGATACACGGTCGTCATCCCGATATCCTGGTAGAACTCGAGGCGCCGCCGCAGTTCGTCAGGCTTCATGGGCGGCGTGCAGGGAAAGACGCAGCTTGAGGATCTGGTCGAAGATGCGCTCGGCGATTTCACGCTTGCTGGCGCGCTGCAGCGCGAGCGTCTCACCCGTTGAAAGCGCCAGCACCACTTCGTTGTCGTCGGATTCGAAGCCGAGGTCGGCGCGGCCCACCAGGTTGCCCACCACCATGTCGCAGTTCTTCGATTCCAGTTTGCGGCGCGCTTCCTCGCGCAGGTTTTCGGTCTCTGCGGCGAAACCCACCAGCAGGCGGTCGCCTTTCTTGCGGCCCAGCTCCGCCAGAATATCTGGTGTAGGATCCATTTCGAGGGAAAGCCGCGCCGCGGTCTTCTTCCGTTTCTGATCCGGCACGCTGCTCAAGTGGAAGTCGCTGACCGCCGCGGCTTTAATCACAATGCTGGCCGGTCCAAGGTGTTCGAAGACGCGCTCGCGCATCTCGACCGCCGTCCGCACGCCGATCACTTCCACGCCGCGCGGGGCGGGCAGGTGGACTGGGCCGGAGATCAGCACGACCCGGGCTCCACGCGCAGCGGCGGCTTCCGCCAGCGCGTAACCCATCTTGCCGCTGGAGCGGTTGGAGATGAACCGCACCGGATCGAGCGGCTCCTGTGTGGGCCCTGCCGTAACCAGAACGGTTTCGCCTTCCAGGTCGCGCCGCTGCCGCGTCTCGCGTTCGATGGCAGCGGCAATTTCCTCCGGCTCCGCCATGCGGCCCGGGCCCGTCATGCCGCACGCCAGATACCCGGAACCAGGTTCGATCAACTGGTTTCCACGGCGTTTCAGAGCTTCCACGTTCTCGCGCGTCGCTGCGTGCTGCCACATATTGACGTTCATGGCGGGCGCCAGCAGAACCGGGCCGGTGAAGGCCAGGTATAAGGTGGAAAGGAAATCGCCGGCCAGCCCGTGCGCCAGCTTCGCCAGCAGGTCGGCGGTTGCGGGCGCCACTACCAGCAGCTCGTTCTCTTGCGCCGTGCCGATGTGGTCGATGGCGTTTTCAATCGCGAAGAGGTCGGTCAGCACCCTGCGGCCGGTGAGCGCCGCAAAGGTCACGGGAGTGATGAACCGTTGAGCGGAGTCGGTCATCACCGCCTGCACCTGGTGGCCTTGTTGCACCAACAGGCGCGCCAGCTCGGCCGATTTGTACGCCGCGATGCCGCCGCCTACACCGAGAATGATTCTCATTGGGAACTCTCGCCGCGCCCGACCGCTCCCTGGCGGTCGCGGCTCCGATAGTTTATCGCTTGCGATTGGAGCCGCGACCGTCAGGGAGCGGTCGGTGCGCTGAAAAGCCTTTTAAGCTGCGGGTTCCGCGACCGGCAGCGGATCCGGCGCCGGCCCTGTCAGGGAGTACTTCACCAGCCCGCGGCGCACTTCCTCCATCGCGATGATGGT
>CAZZHN010000097.1:0-16627 GCA_964654065.1 uncultured Solibacteraceae bacterium | reverse complement strand
ATGCTGAACGTGGCGCAGATGGAGGGTGACATGCGAACCCCGAACCTGCTCTATCTGGCCGTGGCCGGGCGTGGCATCTGGTACGGGACGCTTCCGGCTCCCACTCCGGCCGCGCCCGCCTTCACCGCGAATGAGGTGACGAACGGCGCGAGTTTCTTGGACGAATTAACGCGCGGATCGGTAGCGTCGATTTTTGGCGCCAACCTTGCTCCGGAGGGGACTGTGGCCGAGGCGGTATTTGTCCCGCTGCCCACCAGCCTCAACGGCGTGATGGTCACAGTCGACAGCTTCCCCGCTCCGCTCTGGTACGTTTCGCCGGGGCAGATCAATTTTCAGATGCCCTGGGAGGCGGCCCTAGCAGGCACTTCCGTTATCCAGGTCTACAATGGGTTCGGTGTCAGCGCCGCAGCGTCCGTGACTCTCTCCCCTTACGCTCCGGGGGTTTTTCAGTATTCACCGGCGGCAGGCGATACGGAAGGCGTCATTTCGCATGCGGATTATAGCCTGGTGACCGCAGCCAACCCAGCAGTTCCTGGGGAGCAGATCGTGGTCTGGATGACCGGCTTCGGAGACGTGGCGATGGTTCCCGACACTGGCTTCGGGAGTCCTTTGGGTGCGACTGTGAACACGCTGCCCACGGCGTCCCTCGCGGGCACGAACGTTACCGTGACCTACGCGGGCCTGACGTACGGCGCAATTGGCCTGACTCAGGTGCAAGTCAAACTGCCTGGCGCTCTTCCGGCCGGCAATCCGCTATCTTTGCAGATAACCGCCGGTAACTCCTCAAGCCAGATTGTTCCCTTGTGGGTCAAGCAACCCTAGGCTGGTGTAGTGGCGGGCGGTGGCAGCGGATTCTGGCGGACCGCGCCGAGCTGGGGCTGTCCCTCCTCATCCTAGGTAGACGCGACAGAGAGAATCCCCGGTTCATACCCGCCGCCAGTATTCAGGAACCAGCTTTTGTCTCCATTTCGCCGCAGGGCCATAAGGCACCGAAGGTGGTGTCAGCTCACGGCTTCACGACATTGATACGGCCCGCCGACCACAACACGGCGCGCTGGACCAATTGCCGGTACCATTGCATTTCGCAGACCTCTCGTCCGTGTCCCGGCTGAATGTAAACCACTCTCGACTTTGTATACGGGCTCACCCAGGCGATGTCCGGATCGCTGGTCGCGTGATCAGTGGTCAGCAGGACGGTCACGTTCGACGCGTGCCAAACCTGCTTGTACGTCTCATCGAAGACGCGCATCTGCGGCAGGCCGTCTGTTATCGCGTGCCCGGGCTTCGGCGTCACTGTTTCTTCCACGCCGTGCAGATAGCTGGAGGCCGGTAAGGGCGGATCGGCTTTGAGCAGGTAGCGGCCGGCCACCACTTCTTTCCACCACCAGTCCCAGTTCTGAAAATCGGCAATCGCGTGATGGAGCACCACCAGGCCCCTACCCGATTCTACGAAGTCTCTCAGGTTCTGCCGGTGCTCCTCCGACAGTTGATTCTGCTGGATGGTGTCGTACAAGACCAACACGTCGTAGCTCGTGCGCAGGTCGTTGCGGAAAGCCACCGGGTGCGGATCGACGTTCACGCGAATGTCGCGGCGGCCGTCCAGCACGTTATAGAACATCGCATCGTGATCGTGCCCGCCTGTCACCAGCAGCACGCGCACTGCGTCCTGGTTCTTCGGATCTGGGTCGATTCGCGTCGGCAGGGTCACCCGATTGCGCGCGGCCCATTCCACGCCGCGGGCGTAGCTCACGGTGAAGCCCGGTGTCCGCATGGCATCGAGGTCGTGTCCCAACGCAGTCTGGAAGACGCGGCCCTGACCGTAGGCGTTTGTCCACAGCAGTGGCTCATCCTTGCCGTTACCGCCGAACTCGGGGGAGTCGAAGGCTGTGGCTAACACGTGCACGCCAGGCTTCATGCGGAAGTTGTGATAGAGTTCGTCGCTGATCAGAAACGTCGCTGGCAGTCCAGCCGCAATGGGATGCTGCGCATCCCGCCACTTCACTTCGTAGGCGTGACGCTGCCCATGTCCGGTCTTCGGAGCCAGGTCCGACCACACCGCGCCGACCATCTCACCCCACTGTATCCAGGGTTGTTGAAACACCCCGGTTTGGTGCATCTTCTCGCCCAGCACGGCTGTCTCGCCAAAGGGATAACTTGCGGCATGAACGGCAACCAACCCCTTGCCGCCGCGCACAAACTCCTCCACGGCCCTCTCCGCCTGAGTGCTCCAGCGTGGGCCGCAGTAATTAGCAACCAGAACATCGTAGGGCTTCAATGTTTCCCCGGTGAGCCCATCCGGCTCTTCGGTTACGCGAACGTCGAACTTTCCCGTAAGCTCCAGCGCGTGGCGCAGGTAAGGAGTTGTTGCCCGCCAATCGTGATTGTTTCGGCCTGTCAGAATCAGGACCCTGATCTTGCCTTCCTCAAAGAAAAAACGATCGGGGACTGGCTGAGCGGTGGCGCCGGCAACCAGAAGGAGGCTCAGGCTGGAGAAGCGGGCGAGTCTACGCACGGTTCAGCACCTCCTTCAAATGCGCGAGAGAGCGCTCCGCCTGCAAAGGGGTACCGCACTCCACCGACAACACGCCGCTGAAGCCCACGCGGCGCAGAATGCCCGTAACGCGACCCCATTCGATGACACCATCTCCACAGGCGCAGCCGACGGGAGTACCCGTCACTTTCCCCTTTTCGGCTTCGGCGTGCTCGATGGAGATGTCCTTGGCGTGAACGTGAACCACCCGATCGACAACAGCTTGAAGCCCGGCATAGGGATCTTCCCCTCCGAGATACGCATTGCCTGTGTCGTAGTTCACCCTCAGCATCGGCGAATCCACCAAGGTGGCGATGCGCAACAACCCTGCCGTCGTCTTGGAGATAGACTGATGCGGTTCGATGCCTACATAAATGCCGTGTCGCTCCGCTATGCGCAGTGCGGTCTTGAGCGTGTAGCGCATCACTTCAAAGCACTCGTTGTCCGTCAGCCATGACGGCCGGATGCCTTCGTCCGTGTTCACCACCGGAGCGCCCAGAACCTTCGCAAAGCGGATCGCCTTTTCCAGATACGGTACGCTGATCTCCGGGCGCATCAGTGGGCAGTGCGCAGACAGGCCGGAACATTTCACGCCGTTCGCATCGCAGACGTCCTTCACCATCAGGGCATCCTCATCCATGGAAATGGAGTGAAAATAGCCCGCCTCGCTGAGCAACTCACGGCCATTGTGCACCATCGGCTCGATGTACTGATAACCGATCCGCGCGGCGCGTTCCACGCCCGCCGCGAAGCTCTTGTCCTCGCAGCGGATGAACTCCATATTGATGCCTGGCGTAATCATACGTCCCATTCTTTCTTCCATGCCACAGATTGCCCTGTCTGATATGCGATGTTGCCGATATGGCAGGCCATGGCCCCATAGTGGCCATCCACGGCGTTGGCATTGGGCTGCTTGCGTGAGCGCACGCAGTCCAGGAAGTTGCCCATGTGTGCGGGCTCGGGGCCGCCCTTCGCCACAATCGGTTCTCCGCCTCCGGCCGGCAAGAACCGGTAGCCGCCGCGAAAAATATTCAGCCGTCCCTTCTCGCCGAAGAACACGATATCGGCCGATTCGCGCGCAATCATATCGGTAATCGTGGCCTCGAAAGTCACGTTCAGCTTCTGCGGGTAGTTCAGTATGAAGTTGATATTGTCTGGAGTGTCGCGGCCGTCGTTGTATTGGTAGATGCCACCCAGAGCAACGCATGACAGCGGCCTGGTGAGGCCCAGGTACCAGTGCACGACGTCCACCATGTGCACGAACAGGCCTCCTGTTTGGCCGCCGGTCGAGAACTCCCAGTAGGCAAAGCGGTTGAAGTACATCTTCGGATTCCATGGCCGTCGCGGGAGCCAGCCGAGCACGGCTTCCCAGTCGAGTCCTTCCGGCTTGCGGTCCATGCCGGGCGGAACGGGCGTCAGGTAGCCACTGTTGGCGTTCCAGTATGTGCGCACCAAGTGAACCGGGCCGATCATTCCGCTGTCGAAGAACCGTTGTTTGGCCTCGATGAAGTGGTCGATGGAGCGTTGCTGTACGCCCACTTGCACTAGCTTGCCGCTTGCGCGCACGGCCCTCACGACATCTAGTCCCTGCTCCGGCAGCGAGGTCATCGGCTTTTCGCAGAAGACGTCCTTGCCGGCTTGCAGCGCGTCAACGGTCATACGGGAGTGCCAGTGGTCTGTGGTTGCCACAATCACAGCATCCACGTCGTTCCGCTCCAGTGTTTTGCGGTAGTCCGCGTACTGCTCCACCTTGGAACCCGGGAGTTCCTGCTCCAAGGTGGCGGCGCCTTCGCGCCGGCGCGCGCCCCAAGCGTCGCAGACGGCAACAAACTCAGCCCCGCCGGCCAGCTTTGCCATGCGCATCAGATGCTGGCCGCGTCCACCACAACCGATGGAGGCGATGCGAACACGGTCGTTCGCGCCCAGCACCCTGGCGGCAGAGGCCGCGGTAATGACAAAACCTCTTCGAGTTAATCCCTGCATTGCTTTCGGGCTCCTTGTCTGGCGGCTTGGCCGCCCCCCAAAGGGAAATCCATACCCACTCGCGTTCGATAAGCCTCAAGCGGCAGATTCTCAACATTGCGGCCATGCCCAGGGCCGGCTGCCGCAAAAGAAGTGCCGGTTCGCCATGTTCACATCTCGTTAAGAGAAAGTATTCGTGCTGGCGTGGGTCTCCGCGGCCATTTCTTCCCGATCGGTCAGCGTCCGGGCACCACATCGATTTGCAGCTTTGGGTCGGCGGCGGGAACGCGCGTCTCCGGCAGGCCCAATTCGCGGCGCACTATGTTGCAACCCTGGGCGATCGCGCTCGCCTTATAGAACGCGATCTCGCGGTTGCAGCCCTGCCGCCCAAAGCCGCAGTCGCTCGACACGATCAACTTCTCCGCGGGAATATGCTTCAACGCCTTGCGGATCTCCCCGGCCACGTCTTCGGGCCGGTCGGCTTGTAACGCACGATGGCTCACGGTTCCGATCGCAATCTTCTTCTTCAAATCGTGCCTGAACGGCGCGAATAGTTCCATATCCTTCTGGTTGCGGTCTTTCATTTCGACCGTCCACACATCGCCGCGGCAACGCTCCAGGTAAATCTCGATGGAATTGGCGTAGCTGGTATCGTCCATCACCCGCTGCATATTTGGATTCCCCCAGCAGGTGTGAATCCACAGTTCCACGTCATCCAACCCTTGCACCTCGCGGTTGAAGGCATCCACCATGAATCGCACTTCTTCGTGATCCTTGCCGTAGGTGTTCGCCATGAAATGAAAGGTTGGCTCTTCGATCTGGATGCAGCGGCAGCCCGCGTCGCGCAACGCCAGCAGTTCTTTGTTCATCGCCTCAGCCATGTCCCAGATCACCTGGCGCTTGTCCTTGTAATGCGGCGTATGGATATCCAAGAACAGCGCCATCACCTGGGAGCAGCAAGTGCCGAACTTCACCGGCTTGACCGTCCTCCCCTGGGCCAGGCGCCATATCTTCGGGTAGTCGAGCGGTCGGTGTTCGATCTTGCCAGTGACGTGCGGCCATCTCCACCCGGTGTAGATCTCGTTCAAGAGCGTGCCAGGTGGATAATGCAGCCACGGCGCCGTGGTCTCCTCGGGCTGGAGATAATCTCCGTCGAAGCCGGCCCACCGCTGCAACGGGTAATGATGCCAGGCGCGACCCGCCAGGTCCTCGTCAACGTGAAAATCGGCGTGGGTGAGAATATCCAGTCCCGCCCGCTCCTGGTCGCTGATGACGACCGCTAGCGCGTCCTGGAACTTCTCGCGAAAACGCACGTCTAGCATGCAGGTATCGAGTGGCCGGCCCCACATACTCACATCGAACCAGCGGGGACGGGGGAGCGACCCGGTAACCGTGCTTGGGAGGATCAGACTCGCGGTAGCGGTGAACATGGCGTTTGTCTCACCGGCATTGTAGCCGGTCGCGGTCCCGATTCCAATGCGCAACCCGGCGCACAAACTGTATGCGAGGTCACTTTAGTGGATACGCTCCGACGTTGGAGATCCGCTACTCGATAGTCAGCTTCGCCCACTGCCAGGCGCTGACAGTATCCGGCTGTGCTTTTTCGCTGATGTCGACGCGAACCATGTATCTCCCCGCATCGAGACCCTTCGGAACCTCGAACGATCCCCTGGCGAAAAAGCTCGCCGCTTTCTTCACATCCGTCTCCACGGGCATCGGCGTGCTCTCCCACACCTGTACGCCGTCGCGGAAAAGGCGCGTCCGCATCGCCAGTTCTTCTGCTTTGGGCGACTGGCCGCCCGAGGCGATCTGGAACGCGAACCGGGCGGTCTGGCCTGCCAAGTAAACGCTCGGCCTGGCCGCCGGCACTACGTGATCGTCCGTCCCCAGAGCATGCTGGAAGACAATGCCGGAAAGCCGCAAGCCGTTCCCCTTTGGCTTGGGTATTGACACAAAATCACCCGCGGTGCCGATCTTGCCGCTTGCCTCGTCGCGACAGGCCGCACGCACCTGATACGGTCCCGGCTTCCGCACCGCCAGCAGGGTCGTATAGATCAACCCGTATTTCAGCGCCCGATCGTAGCCCTCTTCATTCAGGTCGATGCGGCGCATTTGGTCGATCCCTCCCTCAACGGTGTCACCGGTGGCGTTGAAAGCCCGGAGGATCACGTGCAGCACGCCCGTGCGGTGGATCGCCGGACCCTCAAAAACCACGTCCTTGCCGTCGATGTAAAGCGTCGCCCGGATGAAGTAGTCGTTTTTCACGCTGAGCTGGCTCGTCTCCACGTCCATGTCGATATCGGATGACTGGAACGGAGACTCGAGCGACGTCTCCAGTTGCAGTTCCGGACGTGGCGCCGGCTGTTCCTCGTCGCCTACGCCAAAGAAGCCGGCATGGGAGCGGACCTTGAGGAGGGGAGTGAGCGCCTCTATCTTCAGGGTGTGGAAGTCGAGCCTGCCACTGCTGTTCGGCCGCATGGCCTCCGCCGGAGGTTGGAAGCCGAGCAGGTAGTATCCGCGCTGATCGGCCATCACGCGCGCCAGGCCCGCATCGATCCGGTTCGATTCGGTGATCATGAATCCGCCGGTCTGGCTGGAGACGAACATCGCGCCCCACTGGTTATCCCGATATTCGTCCCGCCGTGCCTGGGTCATGTTCCACACCCAATCGCCTTGCAGCACCGAACCCGGAGTCTGCGGGGTGTCGGGCATCGGGCCACCGCCAACACTGCCGTCGGCCCCCGGCGGCTTCAGGCGATCGGACGCCGTAGCTCGCAATGACGAGATTCCGCGCGTGTCGATGGCATACAGCACCACGCCTGCGCGCACCGATTCGTCCACCACTTTGCGCATGCTCAGGTAGATCGGGCTGAGAAAGGCTCCGGAACCGTTCTCCGTGCCTCCGAAGGGACTCATCTCGTCCTGACTAGAAAGCCGCAATCCGTCCGTGAGGAGGATGACCGACTTTCGGCCCGGCAGATCGGCCATGCCGCGCACCACCCTCAACAGGGAAGCCGTGGTTGCCAGTGTTGCCCGCTGAGTGGAGTCGATCGTGTCCAACTGAGCTATGTTGAGTGCTCCTATCCCTTGCAAGGTTGGCGCGCCGATCATCTCGTACGCCGATGCGCCGCCGGTACCGATCGCATTCGGCGTCCAGCTCACCCGCTCGGCCGCTGCCAGCAGCATGCGCTTGTCGGGCGTGAAGTCCTGCAACGCGCCCAGACCTGCGCTGGACCGGACGATCGCGACCAGATCCCCCGGTTGCATTTGCTCCAGCACGAACTTCTTCAGCCCCGCGCGAATCGCCGGCATGCTCTCAGCCGAGGTCAGCAGGTCGCCCACGAAGAGCACGATGGTGCGCCGCACCTGCTCGCGCCGGATCGACTCTGCCGGCATCGCCGGCCGCGCGGCCGCCGTGCCCTTGGCCTGTGTTGCGGGAGCGACCCCAACCACGGCAGGCTCCGGCGCCTGGTTGAGGTGGACGTAGTTACAGTACTTGAGTTCCTGCGGCTTTCCGTCGAGAAGCACGCGGAAGTCACCGGCTTTGAGATCTGGCACCGGGTTGCCATGGGAATCGGTCACGGTGGCATCCACCTGCACCAGATTCACCGTGACCCGCAGGCGATACTCCTGCTGGGCGGCCGTCGGAAGACCGGCGAAGGCCGCGAAAATCAGAGGCCATCGTAATCGGACCATCGATCGTTCCTTCATTCCAGTTTGTACCACGGCCCACGATTCGGGATACACTCGGCCACCGGCGGCTGCTTGAGCGTTGACCGCCGGAGGACTGTCTTCGGGTTAAACTGAACAGGACCTATGCGACAAACAATCCTGGCGCTTCTGTCGATGCTCAGTGCTGCCCTGCCGGCGGCAGGCGCCGACGATTTCTATCTGAAGAACGGCGACCGCGTGGTGTTCTACGGCGACAGCATTACCGACCAGCGGCTCTACACCGTGATCACCGAGACGTACGTGGTCACTCGCTACCCGAAGCTGGATGTCGTCTTCGTTCATTCCGGATGGGGTGGCGACCGGGTAACCGGAGGAGGCGGCGGGCCTGTCGACACTCGCCTCCAGCGCGACGTGTTCGCCTACAAACCGACCGTGATGACCATCATGCTGGGCATGAACGACGGGGAGTATTCCGCGGAGAGCGAGGCGGTTGACAAGAAGTTCTTCGATGGCTACCGGCACATCGTCGACGCCACCCGCTCCGCGCTACCAGGTATCCGCATCACGGCTATCCGGCCTTCGCCGTACGACGACGTCACGCACCAACCGAACTTTGCCGGCGGGTACAACTCGGTCATGATCAGTTTCGGGAAGTGGATCGCCAACTATGCCCAGGAGGCGGGTCTCAATGTGGCCGACCTGAACACAAATCTGGTGCAGGTGTTGGCGAAAGCGAACGATCAAAACGGCGAGGAAGCCCGGAAGATCGTCCCCGATCGTGTCCATCCTTCGTTTGCGGGCCACCTCATCATGGCGGAGGAGCTCTTGAAATCCTGGGGTGCGCGGCCTGTGGTTTCCGCTGTCAACATTGACATATCCGCCGGCAAAGCCCAGTTGAGATCGGCCGAGCATGCCGAGGTCTCTGCGCTGTCGGCGGAGCACTTGCTGGAGTGGACGGAACTGGACGACTCATTGCCGCTGCCGTTTCGGAGCTGGCAGACCATGTGGGCCTCCGGGCCATTGAAACTGGTTCTGGCCAGTTCTGACGTCGCCGACGCGTTGGACCGGCAATCGCTCCGCGTCACCGGCCTTCGCGACGGCGTCTACACGCTGCAGATCGATGGCCAGGCCGTTGGCACGTTTAACAACGATCAACTCGCAGGCGGCATCAATCTGGCGCTGCTGGACACGCCCATGACCAAGCAGGCGAAAGAAGTGTACGACCTGACGGTTTCCCATTGCGACATTCACAATGACCGGTGGCGCACCATCCAGGTGCCCCTGGCAGAGTACAATCTGCCCCAAACTCACCCCACCATGGAATCGATCGACGCGCTGGAGCAGGCCGTTGTCGCCAAGCAACACGAAGCCGCGCAGCCGAAACCGCACAAGTACGCCTTGGTTCCGGTCCAGTAGTTATCCGCCGTTACGCCGCGCGGACTGGCGTGACTTACAATAGGGCGGGGAAGCATGGGTCGGATTTGTCGCTGCCTCGCTGCGCTTGGGTTCACCTGGTTGGCTGCCTTCCTGCCTGCCCAGGAGCCGCAGGCGCCGGAGAACCCGGCAGTCGTCATTCGCAGCAACGTCCGCGAAGTGGTACTGGACGTGGTGGCGCGGCGCAAGAACCTCTCACTCGCGACCAAGCTCACCGCGTCGGATTTCACGGTCACCGAGGATGGCGTACCGCAGACCATCCGCTGGTTTCGACTGGTGGGTGGACCCGAGGCGCGGGCCCTCCCCACAACGCCTCAGCCGGCCGGCGGATCAGGCGTCCCGATTGCAGTCCAGGCGAACTCCACGCGGCAACCGAATTTCGTTTCTATCGTTTTCGATGAGATGGGGACCGATTCCAGGCGAAACGCGTTGAATGCGGCCACGGATTTTCTCGAACAGGAGTTTCAAGACAACACCTACGCTGCCATATTCCGCCTGAATCTGCGCCTGAACGCCATCCACGGATTCACCAATGACCGCGCCGCGCTCAAGGAGGCCGTGCGCAGGGCCGTTAACGGCAATGCGGTGGAGCTCGCGGCGGCGTCCGCCAACGTTTTGAACGAGACCGATTACACCATCACCGGCAGCGAGGGTGGCGTGACCATTAACTCGGGCATCGACCTGACGCAGACGCCAGATTTCTCGACCAGCTCCGCGTCCACTAATCCACTTTCCGAGTCGCAGCAGGCGCTGGCGGCGATGATCACCAACCAGCGAGGGATGGTGGACGACATCGCCGGCATGAGGGTGTGGGATTCGCTGCTGCAGATTATTCAGCAGGAATCTGTGTTACCCGGCCGCAAGACCGTGCTCTACCTTTCCGATGGCCTCCTGGACCCGCCCGGCCGCCACGACTTTGTCCGGACGGTCATCAGCGCCGCCAATCGCGGCAACGTGACGTTTTACTGCATCGACGTCCGTGGGCTGACTTTGACGTCCTCCAATGGGATGGCGGTGGGGCTAACGCAATCCGCCGCCGCTACCAGCAGGACGCAGAGGACCACGCCGTCTTCGCCTTCCGCCGCCATGGCGCAGGCCAAACAGTTTGACGTCATGCAGCAGGCCGCGGCCGCACACGTCCAGCTCAACATGGCGGAACTTGCGGAAAGCACCGGCGGTTTTGCCGTTTTCAGTACCAATTCTTTCCAGAAAAGCATGGCTCGCATCATGGAGGATGTGCGCACCCACTATGAAATCTCATACGTGCCCGTGTCGACCATATACGATGGCAGGTACAGAAAAATCAAGGTGACTGTGAAAGACCCGAACCTGCTCGTTCAGACGCGAGACGGGTACTTCGCTCTTCCCGAGCTGAACGGCGGCCCGGTCCAGCCGTTCGAGGTGTCCGCGCTTCACGTCTTGAACGCCGGCCCCCGCAGCGACTTCCAATTCCGCGCCGCCGCCTTGAGATTCAAACCGGTGCGCCAAGGCTACCGCTTTGAGTTGGGTTTCGAAGTGCCCACAGGCAGCCTGACGACGCCCGAAGACGAGAGCACGCATAAGGCCCGCGTTCATGCCATTTTTCTCGCGCTCATCAAGGACGCTGGCGGACAGGTGGTCGGCAAAGTCAGCCAGCAGATTGACCGCGAGGTTCCCGCCGACAAACTTGAGCAGTTCCGGCGTGGCGAAATGATGCTGACCCTGCCCTTCGAAGCCGCCTCAGGGCGGTACACAATCGAAGCCGTCGCGATCGACCCGGAAGGCAACCGCGCCGCCACCAAGCGTCTTTCCCTGGTGGTGCCGAGGCCCGGCGAATCCACCGTGAGCACCGTCGAAGTGGTGCGTCGGATTGGGCCTCTCGACGCGCCGCGCGATCCCGGCGACCCGCTGGAGTTCGCGGGGGGCAAAGTGACTCCCTCCCTGAGCCAGACCGCCAGCGCGCAGGCCGGCGCTGCGCTGTTCTTTGTGGTCTACGCGGACGCCGGCGCCAGCCGGACCCAGCCTGCCAAACCCAGGGTCACCGTGGAATTCTTCCGGGACGGTAAGGCCGTGGCGCAGACCGAGCCGGATGTCGGCTCGCCCGACGAGCTGAACTCGTTCCCCATTCTGCAATTCACAAAACTGCCCGCCGGCGAGTACGTCGCGCGCGTCACCGTGGAGCAGGGCGGGCGCGTCAGCAGCGAATCCACTCCCGTCAGCGTGAACCAGTGAGGGCGCAGCGCCGGCTTGGGCACTCGCCAACCCAGGATCCCTACGACTAGAGAAATCTCACTCCTGTTTGCCCCCTTCGCGAGCCTGCGCTGCTTCATAACTCGCGATACTCGCGCTGAGCGCCCTCGCCAGGTCCTGCTGGTTCTGCGCCCGCGCCAAGTGCAGAGACCTGCGCGCCGCCTCCAGCGCGTCGCCCCACCTGCCCAACTGCGCATAGACCGCGGCCAGCATTCCGCCAATCGCCGGATCATCTGCCTTGGCCGCCTTCTCCAGGTGCGGGATCGCCTCCTCAAACCTGCCGCGCGTGGCCAACAGCCGCCCCAGATCGTAATGCAGTTCCGCTGAGTTTGGATCGACGGCCAGCGCTTTCTCAAAATGCGGGATAGCGTCGTCGAACCGGCCCTTCTCCAGCAGCGCACCCGCCAGGTTTGCGTGGATTGCGCCCGAGTCCGGTTCGCCTGCCAGAGCCTTTTCGAAATTCGCGATGGCTTCGTCCAGGCGTCCCCCCTTGGCCAGCGCGATGGCGAGGTTGGCGTGCGCCTCGGGGTCGCGGGGGTTGAGCTGCAGCGCCTTGTCGCATTCCGCAATTGCCTCGCCTGTCCTGCCGCTCTCGGCCAAGGCAGCGCCGAGGTTGCTATGCGCGTTGGCGTCCCACGGACTCAGTTGCGCAGCCTTTTCCAAGTACGGAATAGCGTCGTCCAGTTTCCCTGCTCGCGCCAGCGCGATGCCGATATTGGTATACCCATCCGGATACTCCGGCTCGGACTCCACCGCCTTCTGGTAATGGGCCATCGCTTCGTCGGCACGGCCCACGGTGGCGAGCAGCACTCCCAGGTTGCTATGGGCTTTCGCGTCGTTCGGACTCAGCGCCAGCGCTTCCTTCCATTTCGCAATGGCAGCGTTGTATTCATTCTTCTGTCCCAGCTCCGATGCGACGTCGAACAACCGGTAAAACTCAGTTGCCGGAGCGTCGATCTTCGCCATTCCGTCCTGCGGGATGTTGACGAATTCCGGGATATTCACGGCGCGGTTGGCCGCCGTGGCGTTTTCGATCAGGATCGCAGGGCTGTCATTGCCGTTCTCGTCCAGGTGCGTCAGGTACATCTGCGTGTATGGCGAGCGCGCTTTCGAGGAAAACACCAGCCAACGCCCGTTCGGCGAAAAGCTGTGCCACGAGTTCATCACCCGCGTATTGCATTTGAGCGGCCGCGCCACTCCACCACTGGCCGGCACAATGAACAAGCGGCTGTCAGGGCGCATCAACAAACCGTTGTGGCATTCTACGAAGACGATCCATTTCCCATCCGGCGACACCTTCGCGAAATTATTGCTCATGCCGTTCCGCGAGGCGCCTTCGATCGGCTCCGCCTGGCCGCCGCGGCCGCCATGGAACGGAATCCGGTAGAGGTCGTACTGTATCTGCGTCTCGTCCGGGCTGTTAGCGTACTCCGATGCCTTTTGTCCCGCCGGATAAGGTTCCCTGGCGTCCGCTCTCGCGAACACCAGGTACTCGCCATCGGGGCTCCACACTGCGTTGGTCTGCACATAACGCGGATCGTCGGCGCCCGGCAGCGGGTGCAGTTGGCCCGCCGCACGGCTATACCAGGCCAGGACACCGCGCGTGGGATAGAAAACCTGCCCGAAGGCATAGTCCATGTAACCAGCGTTGTAGAAGCGGTCCGCCAGGCCGCGCGCGAGGCCGTTCACGTTCTGTGTGCGGCGCACGCGCGGATCGTCGATGGTCGTCACTACGTAATCGCCGTGGGGCGAAACCTGCGACATGAAACCGAACCGCTTGGCGGTAGGGCCATCGGTCTTCGCCGGCGCCTCCCCGCGAAACGAACTCCACCGGATCACGTCGTCATCGCGGATGGACATCTCCTTCCGCACCGGGACCAGCGCGTAAAGGCCCTTGTCGTTTTGGGGGCCGTCCACGTCCAGCCCGAGCGTATGGCCGTCAAGCGAGAACGAATGGCAGTTCACGCAAGTCGGCAGGTCCTGCATCACCACCCTGCTTTGCGTCTCTCCCACATTGCGCAAGCGCCAGGCAATCAGCCCGATGGCAAAGGGAGGCAGCGGTTTGATCACCCCGTTCACGGTCGGGCTGGGGATCAGCGGCACGTCCCTATAAAAGATTGGCGCACCCACCGGGTCTTCCGAGGTCTCGATGGAGATGCGGCCGCGCGAAACGGCGTGGGAGTCGCGCGGGTCCGCGAATCCGGTGATGGTCACCGCGGCGGCACTCTTCGCGGAGCGGCTCTTGATGGCAGCCCACGTCTGGGGATCGGGTTTCCAGGAATGCGCCGCTGCCTGGTCCGGCGTGAGTTCGGGCGGCACGGCCCCCACGCACCGTGGGTCGATTTCGCCGACCTGCAAGCGCTCACCGCCGGAGTTCACCTGCAGCTTTGCCGCGCGGCCGGCGAATTCCACTTCGATCCGCCAGTGCGTAGCTCCGGCTGCGGCGTCGCGCCACAAAAATGTGGGAGGCGGCAACTCGGGCGGGAAGATCGACCCCTCAGCCGGGTAGTCGATCGTGATCCGCGCAACGCTCGGCGAGCGCGGCCCGGCCGCGGCCGCAATCGCAGCCGCTGCGCACGCGCAGAGAAAGCGGCTCCTGAAATCCTTCACGCTGCCTCCACGTTCTATCGGGCAGGGTCTGTGCTATCCATGGCGATCGCCGATCAGTTGGCTTCTATCTTGACGTCGGTCTGCGCGACCGACTCGGTATCGCCCTGGTGGGCCGCAGCCCGGACCTGGTAGACCCCGGGCGGAATGGCCGCCGCCGGGATGGTCATGACATACGGGATCCTGCCCTGAGCGTCGGCGGCGGGTAGCTCCATCGGCACTTTCGTCAGGCTCGTGCCGTTCTGCAGAAACTCGATCTCCACCGTGGCCTTAGCGGAAATCGAGGGGTCTTGATAGACCACGAAGAACAGCCGCAGATTCGAATTCTCCGCTCGAGGCACGCTGGTATTCAATGTCGGCGTAATGCTGCCCCCTTGAAACTGGAACGGCTCGTTGGGATCCAGGCCCTTCACATTGGGTGCATAAGAGCGCACCGAGGTTAGCGACGAGATGCTGACGCCTTTGGTTGGAGGTCCCACCTCGAACCCGCTGCGGCCGACTCCTATATCGCCGCTCTCGCGATCCATCACCGCGGTCTCCAGGCTATATTTCCCGGGCGGAAGCACCAGCGACATTTTGTCGACGAAATTGCCCATCTTCAGCTGTTCGCCGGTAACGTGCACCGAACGGTCGCGGTTCAACTTGGGGCCCGTGACTTCACCTTTGGCGTCCTTGATCAGCGCCAGCACCGAGAAGTGGACATCGAACCCCTTCTGGGCCGCATCCGGTTTGGCTTGCAGACCGTGCAGAGGAACCTCCACCAATACGGAAAGATCCCTGCCGTCGCTTCGCGGCTGTTGCAGGAAAGCGCCCGCCCGGAATTCGACGTTATGCGATAGCTTGCCTTCGGAAATCGCCTTCAGCAGCGGCAATTCAAAGGTTTCCACGCCCGCGGCGCGCGCCTCCGGCGGTAGAGCGAAGTAGCCGTTGCGAGCTTGCAGAACCAGGTTCTTGCGGTCACTTTCCAGTTTCAGCCTGTGAAAACTACCGTCATAGCTCTCGATGTGCGGGTCATAGGTCAGCTCGTAATAACTGGCGATCTCTTCGTTCACGTGGCGCAGCGGCGTGCGCAGATCGTTGCTCTCGCCAAGCAGGAAGCCGCCGGTGGCTTCCGCCAGGTTGCGGAGCGGAAGCTGGACGTTGGCGCGCGAAGAGACCTCGGCGTTATCCGACGCCCTCATTTCTTCCTGAGTGGTGTTTCCCCCCTGCAGTGTGCTGGTGGTGGAGGCCGCGTTGGCACGGCCCAGCTGATCGGTGGCTCCTGCATTCTGCGCGAAGGTCATCACACCGCGCGTATCCACCGCATAAAACGTAACGTTGGCGCGGTTCGCCATGCTTGTCAAACTGCGGAAAATCGCGTCCAGCTCAGGCGACAAATACATTCCCGCCGTGAAGTAGAGCACCGACTTGCGTCCTGGCATCGACTGCAGCCCCCGCACCAGGGACTCCAGCGCAGTCAGGGAAAGCCGCGTATCCTGCGAGGCCATCGTCGCGTCCATGCGCAGCATGTCGAGCATCACCGAAACCAGCTTGGCCTGCACAGCTGCCGCGCCGATGCCACCGCCCGCAGCGGCTGCAGCGCCGCTCGGCAGCGACTGAGTCGCCGTCTGGGCGGCGGCGGTGAGCGTCGTGTCGGCCTGATCCGCGCCGGCGACCGTCTGCCCGGCCAGGTATCGCTTCAGATCGCTCTTGATCTTGTCCGATTCCGGAAGCAGGCGCGTGGCAGAGTACCCGCCCGTGGCGGTTTCAATGGCCTTGATGAGCGCGTCTTTATCCGCCGTAAACTGCTGGAGGACCAGCAGGCGCGTGTCGATCACCACTACCGAATAGAAAACGTTGGCGCCTTGCTCGCCCTTCACCAGGTCGATCGCACCTTCGCGTGCGGTCTTGCGCTGGGTGGGGTCGCCGAGCGCTTCGAAGGCCAGAGTCACCAGGCGTAACTGGCGCAGGGGGTCGAGCTTGGTGGTAGTGCCGCCCTGGCTGATCGCCTCGGCGCCTTGCACCAGGCGGAAGCTGGTCGGCTGCTGCGCGGCGCCGTTATCGCTCACGGTCAGATCGTCTTGTTTGAGATCGGTGACGGGCTTGCCCTTCTTGTCGCGAACAATGAAATCCAGCACGACTTCATCGACGGTCGTTTTGACAACAGGCTGTTGCGCTGCGGCAGGGACGGCGGCCTGCTGGGCGGGTGCGGGC
>CAZZHN010000096.1:0-16762 GCA_964654065.1 uncultured Solibacteraceae bacterium | reverse complement strand
GTGGTTGCGCTGGCTGCGTTCATGGAGGTGCTGGACACGAGTATCGCCAATGTCGCCCTGCCGCACCTGGCCGGCGACCTGGGGGCGAGCAACGACGAAAGCACCTGGGTGCTGACGTCGTATCTGGTGTCCAACGCCATTGTGCTGCCGATCAGCGGATGGCTGGCGGGCCTGTTTGGACGAAAGCGCTTTTTCCTGCTGTGTATTTTTCTGTTCACCCTGAGTTCACTGCTCTGCGGAGTCGCGCCCAGCCTGGCGATCCTGATTCTGTGCCGGGTGATCCAGGGCGTCGGCGGCGGCGGGCTGCAGCCGATGGCGCAAGCCATTCTGGCCGACACTTTCCCGCCGCAGAAACGCGGCCTGGCATTCGCCCTCTACGGGATCACCACCATCATGGCTCCCACCATCGGCCCGACATTGGGCGGCTGGCTCACCGACAATTACTCGTGGCGCTGGATCTTCTATATCAATCTGCCGGTAGGCATCATGACCTTGCTTCTGGTGCTTCGGACGGTGGAGGACCCGCAGTATCTCAGCCGCCTAAAGACCGCTGGCGTCCGCGTCGACTACATGGGGATCAGTCTTCTCGCGCTGGGTGTGGGAGCTCTCCAGATCCTGCTCGATAAGGGCCAGGAGGACGACTGGTTCGGCTCGCACTTCATCGTCGCGCTGGCGGCGATCTCGGCGATCTCCCTTGTTTCGCTGGTTTTGTGGGAGTTGAATAGCGAGACGCCCGTCATCGACGTGCGCATGTTCAAGAGCTTCAACTTCGCCGTTGCCAGCCTGATGATGTTCGTGCTGGGGGTCCTGCTGTTCAGCAGCCTGGTGATGATGCCCCAGTTTCTGCAAACGCTGATGGGGTATACAGCGCAGTCTGCCGGCCTCGTCCTGTCCGGCGCCAGCCTCATCATCTTGTTTGAGATGCCCATTGTCGGCCAGCTCACCACCAAAGTCCCGGCGAAATATATCATGGCGTTTGGCTGGGTGAGCCTGGCATTCGGCATGTACTATTCCACCAAGCGGCTGGATCTGCTGATCAGCTTTTCGGCGGCGAGCCGGCTCCGCATGGTGCAGGCATTCGGCCTGGGTTTCCTGTTCGTGCCCATTTCATTGAGCGCCTACATTGGGATTCCGCCGGAAAAGGGCAACAGCGTGTCTGGCCTGGTGAATTTCATGCGCAACATCGGGAGCAGCGTCGGGACCTCCATGGTCACCACGATTCTGGCGCGGCGGGCGCAATTCCACCAATCGATGCTGTCTTACCATGCGACGAACTATGATCCTGCGTTTCGCAATCAATTGAGCGGGCTCAGCGCACAGCTCTTCCATTCGGGAGCGAGCGCACCAGATGCGCAGGTGCAGGCGTATGGGCGCATCTACCAGTCGATGGAAGTGCAGTCGCAGACCCTCGCGTACATTGATACCTTCAAGGTGCTGGCAGTTGCCGCGGCGATCATGTTTCTCCTCGCGTTTATCGTGCGCAAAAACGACCCGGCGGGCGGACGCGTCGCGGTGGAGTAAGAAGGGCGAAATCTATGATCAAAGTGTTGACGATCGAGCGGGAGTACGGAAGCGGCGGCGCCGACATTGCCCGGAAGCTCGCCGACCGGCTGGGTTGGACATTATGGGACCAGCGGCTGACCGACGAAATCGCCCGGCACATGGAGTGCGAGAGCCAGCACATCGAGCAGCATGAGGAGCGGAGGGACCCGCTGCACTATCGCCTCTTCAAGGCGTTCCTGCGCGGCAGCTTCGAAGGAAGCATGATCACCCCCCGCATGAAGATGGCGGATGCCGACGGGATTCGCCAGATCACCGAGCGCCTAGTGAGAGCAGCGGCGAGCGAGGGCAACTGCGTCATCGTGGGCCGCGGATCCGCATACTATCTGCACGATCTCCCCTACACGTTCCACGTCTTTGTGTACGCGCCTTTCGGAGACAAGGTACGCCGGCTGCTTGAAAAGGGAAAGAGCGAGGAGGAAGCGATGCAACTCGCCAGCACCGTTGACCAGGATCGGGCCGCTTTCATCAAGCAATACTTCGGAGTCGACTGGCCTGCCCGGCATGTCTTTCACATGATGGTCAATTCCACCATGGGTGACGAATCCGTTGTGCAGACCGTGCTGGCGGGCCTGGCAGCAGTGAAACCATGAATCGGCTGCTTGAAGAGGAAACATGCTGGAGATTCAACTCATCCTTTGTCCCATTGATTTTTCAGGGTTCTCAGCCAGTGCTTATCACCATGCGCTGTCGTTGGCCGAACACTACCGGGCCAGGCTGGTGGCGCTGCATGTCGTCGAACTAAGGCGAGACCCTTCCCTCGGTTTTGCCGCCTCCGCCGGGCTGTATGAAGAGTTCTGCCAGGCAGCCCTCGAGAGCGCCAGGGAGCAGCTCCGGAAATTCGTCAAGCAGCACGCTCATCATGAAATTCAGCCAGAGCTGGTCACGCAGTTGGGAGCGGCCCCGGACGCGATACTGTCGTTTGCGCAAGCGCGGAAAACGGACCTGGTCGTCATGGGAACGCATGGCCGGCGAGGGTACGACCGCCTGATACTGGGGTCGGTGACGGACCGGGTGATGCGCAAGGCTCCCTGCCCCGTTATCGCGGTATCTAAGCCGCCTAACGGCTCCAGCGCCGAGAGCCAGGACCGCGGCCATACCCACCACCTGAGCCGAATTCTCTTTTGCGCGGATTTCTCGGAGGCTGCGCGGCGGACCTTGGACTATGCGATATCTGTGAGAGCGGAGTACGACGCCGAACTCACCCTGTTGCACGTGCTGGAGCATGTCCCAAGTCCCGCCAGGACGGAAGAGGCGATCGCGGCAGCGAAGGAGCAACTGGGCAGTCTGATTCCATCGGAGGAGCGCCAAACCGCCAAGATCAAAACGGCGGTGCGCCTCGGAAAGCCATACCGCCAGATCATTCAACTCGCCCTGGAGGAGCAGATCGATTTGGTTGCGATGGGTGTGCGCGGCCATGGCGCCCTGGATCTGGCCGTGTTTGGTTCGACAACCTATCGCGTGATCCAGTTGGGACCCTGCCCCGTTCTCGTCCACGTTTGAGCCGTCAGGCCAGGCGGTGTGCCTTCTCAGGCCGAAAGGTGCCAGGCTACTCATGGCCGGGTAGAATGTTCAAATGCACCACCCCCTGAGCATCACGGAGTTGGTTCACGTGGTCGAGCGCCACGGGTACATACTCCTGTTCAGCTGGGTACTGGCCGAGCAGGGAGCGCTGCCGATTCCGTCGGTTCCGTTGCTGATCGCGGTGGGGGCGCTGATTCGTACCGGAAAACTGCATGCGGCGGCCGCGATGGCCTGCTGCCTCGCCGGCGCTCTGGCTGCGGACATCGTGTGGTTTTGCTTCGGACGAGCTCGCGGCAAGCGTGTTTTGCGATTCATCTGCCGTGTTTCGCTCGAACCCGATTCCTGCGTGAGGCTGACCGAAAACGCTTTTCTGAAGTACGGATTGAACACGCTTCTGATCGCCAAGTTCGTACCCGGGCTGAATGCCGTCGCTGCTCCCCTGGCGGGCGATTCCGGAGTCGGAGTCACTCGTTTTCTGGCGCTTGACAGCCTCGGAATCATCTTCTGGAGCGGCGCTTATTTAGGCGTCGGCTATCTTTTCAGCAACCAATTAGAGGATGCCTTTGCCTACGCTCAGCGGTTTGGATCGGGCATCCTGATTCTGGTTGTTGGATCGCTCGCGTCGTGGATCCTCTGGAAGTTCATCTCGCGCCGGCGATTCCTGAAGAAACTCGAAGTGGCCCGCATTACACCCGAGGAGCTGTGGGTTCGAATCGAAGCCGGCGAGAATCCTTATATTGTTGATCTGCGCAGCGCGCTGGAGGTCGATTTGCCCTCGGTGCCGGGGGCGATCCGCCTCTCTGCCGACGAACTCGCCCGCAACTCGCAGCAGATTCCTCGAGACCGGGAGATCATTCTGTATTGCAGTTGACCAAACGAAGCCTCCAGCGCCCGTGCGGCGCTGCTCCTCAAATCCTACGGTGTTACGCGGGTGCGTCCGCTGCGCGGAGGCGCCGAGGCGTGGGACAAGATGATGCAATCGCGCGGCTAGCTCCCTCCTGAGGCGGCGGTGGGACAAATCGTGTGCCTGGGCCTTAAATGTACCTGAGCCAGACCTCAGCACGGCGATCCTTAATGCCCGCGAACCAGCGGCATGGGAGGTAGAGTATCGCCACAATCACTGCCCAGACGACGTAGAGGAGCGGCAGTCGCCATCTGTGACCCGGCGGCAGGAATGTGAATGGGGCAGTGGCATACCACTCGGGGTATATGCTCCCTTCCCGCAGGAACGTGACCAAAAGCGCAGCGACGTGAATCACCAGAATGTGAAGCAGGTAATAAAACATCGGCACACGACCGAATGTCGCCAGCACTCCCGCGAACCACCCGCGCGCCCGTTCCGCCAGCGGCAGAAGGGCGACCGTGGGACCAAGCGTCATTAAAAGGAAGAGCGGCGACGCGGGATACTTTTGCTGGTTCAGAAGACGGAAGAGTGCCGGTGGCGCATTGGCAGGTCCGGGAGTCAGGAAAACTGTGATACCGCCGGCCACCAGAAAGATCACGGTCGCCGTGAGGCCGATTGCCAGGCATAGCTTGCGCCGCTCGCGGGGCTCGCGTATCAGAATCGTGCCGAAACCATAGCCGATGGCCATGACGCCGATCCACGGCACGAGAACGTACAGAATGTCGATGCCGGGCCAGCTTTCCGCGCCGGCAGGATAGATGAACTCCCAGATCCAAGCTACGGAGCCTCGCAGGTGCGGCGGCAAGAAGTGAGGCGGATAGCGAAAGATCTGCTGAAGGAAGACGATGCCTAAACCGATGATGCCAACTGCCTTGGCTGGAAGGCGGACCAGCCCCGCCAGAAGCACCATGCACCAGCCGAGCATCCAGATGACGCCTGCCAGCACGAAGTGCCCGTAGTCGAAGTTGAACGTCCACTCGAGGCGGATCACGGTCAATTCGAGGAGCACGAGCAGGAGGCCGCGACTGACCAGGTAACGGGCGAGGGCCCGAGGATCGGCGAGTTTCCTTCCGTGCAAATACGCCCCGGTTCCTGCGAACAAGACGAACGCCGGCGCGCAGAAATGTGTGACCCAGCGCGTGAAGAAGATGCCCGGCGCAGGCCCGCCGGCGGGAAGTCCGGAGTACACGCGCACATGATCAATCGCCATCAGCACCATGACGGCGCCGCGCGCGATATCCAATGCCTGAATGCGTGACGCAGGCCTTGTGCCGGCAGGCGTCATCTTTTTGGCTCCGTCATGGCGGATGCCCGCGGCCTCGGGTGCTTCATGGGTTCGAGGCTAACGAATCGTACCGGTAGGGGCAAATTCGTGCAGCAAACGGCAGCCGCCGTGCTGTGAACGGCTCTTCTGCGCCCGCGCTGGACGGCTTAGACCTGGTGCGCTATCCTCGCCAGATGTCACCCGCCGCCCCGGTAGAGCGTGCGCGCGCGCCACTTCCGCCACTGTTGCTGATCCTCGGGGCGTGGCTGGTACCGGCGCTTCTTTCGGGGTTCGACGCGTACATGCAGAACCGGCTGGAAGGGCATGCGGCCGATTGGCATTGGGTATGCTTCAACTCAACCGACTGGATGCTGTGCGCGCTGCTGACGCCATTCGTATTTCGCGCCGCTCGCCGGTTGCCGCTGCAGCCCCCACACCTGGCCCGACGCATCGCGCTGCACGTTGCCGGCGCTCTCGCCATGTCCGTCACCTGGGCCGGCCTCGGCACGTTGCTGCGGCTCGCGATATTTCCCTCTCCGACGAGTCTATCGGGCCTGCAGGCGCTGCGCGGGTTCGCCGGATGGATTTTTACGACCCTTCCCTTTGGCGTGGGCGTGTATTTCGCCCTGGTGGGAATCGAACACTCGCTGTTCTACTTCAGGCAAGCGCGTGAGCGCGAGACGCAGGCCGTGCGCCTGGCCGCACAGCTTGCCGAGGCTCGGTTGGGGACGCTTCGCATGCAGCTCAACCCGCACTTTCTTTTCAACAGCCTGAACGCGATCTCCGTCCTGGTGCGGGATCAGAACACGGCGGCGGCTTCACGCATGCTCGAACTGCTGAGCGACGTACTGCGGGAGGTGCTGCGCGATGCGGCGCACGAAACAACGCTGGCCACCGAACTGGAATTCCTTAAGCGGTATCTGGCCATCGAGCACGTCCGGTTTTCCGACCGGCTGCGCCCGCGGATCGAGGCGGACGCCGCGATCGCCAGGGCGGCCGTGCCGAGGTTCGTGCTGCAACCATTGGTGGAGAACGCACTGCGCCACGGCATCGCAAAGCGAGCCGGCGCGGGCATGGTCAGCATCATCGCTCGCCGCGAAGGCGCCGACCTGGTGCTGACAGTGCGCGACGATGGTCCAGGGATTGCGCTGGGCGCGCCCACCCCCGCTGGCGTGGGGCTGGCAAACACGCGTGCCCGGCTGGCGGCGCTCTACGGCGAACGCGCTTCGCTTGAGATCAGCAACGCGGAGGGCGGAGGCGTTGTCGCCACTGTCCGGCTCCCGTATCATGAGGCTGAAAGAGATGCCCCTAGCTAAGGTTCGAGTCCTGGTGGCAGACGATGAGCCCCTGGCGCGCCGCGGCGTGCGCCAACTCCTCGCGCCGCACGCAGACATGATCGTGATCGGCGAGAGCCGCAATGGTCGGGAGACCGTGCACGCCATCGACGAGTTGAACCCCGACCTGCTCTTTCTCGACGTGCAAATGCCGGAAATGGACGGGTTCGAGGTGCTCCGCGACCGCGGCGCGGAGCGAATGCCACCGGTTGTATTCGTCACGGCGTACGATCAGTTCGCAGTGCGCGCCTTCGATGCGCACGCGATCGATTATCTGGTGAAGCCCCTGAACGTGGAGCGTTTTGAAGCAACCTTGCATCGAGTCCGCGAGAGATTGAGGATGATGGCGGCCGTAGACCGTGCCGCCCGACTCACCGCGCTGCTGGCCGCCGAACGCGCGGACCGTGAGAACCGCGGAGTCGAGCGGCTGGTGGTTTCCGCAGCTACCAGGGATCTGGTGATCCCGGTCGCGGAGATCGACTGGATCGGCGCCGATGACTATTATGCGTGCGTGCACGTAGGCGCGAAGGACTACCTGCTACGCGAATCGCTGTCGTCGCTTGAGGCGCGGCTGGATGCGCGCCGTTTCACCCGCATTCACCGGTCGGTGATTGTCCAACTCGATCGCGTGCGCGAATTTCGCAGGACCCTTCGAGGCGCAGAAGTGGTGCTGCGGGACGGCTCGCGGGTTCCCGTGAGCCGGCGGAAGCGCGGCGTGCTGCAGGACCGGTTGCGATACCGGATCGATTGACGTTTCGCCCGCTTATGAGAGGTCGTTGACCGATCGTGCAAGCGGCTCAATAGGCCGGCAGCCGCTGAAAAGAGTAGAATGGCCCTCAGTTCGTGGCCTCCCATGGTTCGACCATTCCATTGCTCCTAACTCTGCGATCGCAATCACCCGTCCGTGGTGCCGGCGCAGGATTCTTGCGCGCGAATGCCACTTGTTGTTACCTCCTGGGATGACCGCTTCTTGCGGTGCTAACAGCGATGTAACGCAAAACCGAATGTACGCAGGCGTCCAAGTTCGTGTCCGTGTCGATAACGAGCTTGGGGAGGCCAATCGGCTCCCACTCCCTACGGATCTGTTTATAGAGTTCCGGCTTGCGATTCGCAGCGGGATGGTTGTTTTGCGCCACCGCCTCCGCCAGCCGCCGGAGCGCCGTCTCCTCCGCGCAGACGCACTCGACTGTGGCCCAAGCGGTCCCAACATGCCCGCAGAATGTGATCACGCTCTCTCGCTGGTATCGTCGCGAAAACGTGCGTCCGTCGAACAGAATGTGGAGTCCGGCATCCTTAGCCAGCAAGTAGGCGGCCGTTTGCAGCATGATCTCCTGACAGAGATCGTCCTGCTCCTGCGAATACTCGACGCGCCCAGGCTCGAATAGTGCGGCCCTGATGATGTCCTTATCGAGAACCGCGCCCGGCAACTGCGGCGCAAGAGCGCGAGCCAGCGTGCTCTTGCCGGTGCCGGGCAGTCCCGCCATGATCACGATCATTGTGTATCTCCAGCTACGGAGTGTGCGGGCTGAGTTCCTTGCGCGCTTCGAGTTCCTGCCGCAGACGTTCGGCGAACGGGGTCACTGGATGATTGTAATTGGGGGTGGATGGCGGAACAACGGGCCGGTGCGGATTGCGGGGCATTCGGATGCACCACCTCCGGGTTGGTGACGCCCGCACTGACGCGCCGGGTCGACCTTGCCGGCACAACCTCACGCCTGCGATTGAACAAAACCCGACAGTTCTATCTGAGCGTTTCAAATGCGTATGGGTTCGGTTAACGTTACAACGGAATCGGGCATTGACATTTTAAGATAATCAGGTAAGATTTTGATTTATTGAGATGCCCAAGCTTTCGAATCTGCGGAACGCGACTCTGGAGTTCCTGATCCTGAAGGCGATCAGCCAGGAGCCCGCTCATGGCTGGGGGATCGCGAAGAGTCTTCAGCTCCCTGCCGGCGAAGTGCTGTCCTTTTTATACCCGGCTCTGCGCCGTCTGGAACAGCGGGGATGGATTGTCGAACCGCACGGCGCGATAACCGGCGGCCAGGCCAGGTGTTATGTGCTCACCGAAGAGGGACGGCAGGAACTCCAAACCCGGGGCTCCCACGCTGCAGGGGCGCCCGAGCTTCAGGCGGCGTCGAGTTGAGACGCCGCTATGTCGCCGGGCAGATTCAGCATCAGCTCACCCGGACCATCGAAGCTTAGTCTTACCTGCATTCGAAACCACTCGTGGACGCGCACGGTAGCAGCGTGCACTTCATCATCGTGTTGCCCCAGACAGATCATACAGTTTTGGCTCATCTCGTACTCCCCTCGTGATTCACAATCGGTTTGGCGTCTCCAGCAAAGCGGCGAGGTTGATCCCCAAAGACCCGTGGATGGACCTGCCGGTGAGGTGTGCCGATTCCGGCACACTCCTTCATCTACGGCCGCTCTGTGCGATAGGCAAGGCGCCGGGCCGCTCTCAGCTCCAGTCGATACTGCCGCAATGCGAGCCGACGTTCCGTGCGCTGAGCCCACCACATCGAGAATTGAATGCGGAGAGCTTCCAAAAGCGATTCTGGTTTTCTGAACGCCATACATCGAAATCCTTGCAGGCAATATGAGGAATTCCTAGTTACCTGCCTCTCCGACCGGTACCAGGCGGGTACCACATTGCCTACCGCTGCCGCCACTTCCCCACGCAGTACTGGCCCAATCGCATCCATTCCGCGGGAGGCAGGGCGAGCCCGGGTCCTTCTCGAAGCCTGTGGGCCTCGGTATAATTCGGACAGCTCGAACGGAGGTCAGGATGAGGCGATTGTCTGCAGGGCTTGTCCAATACCATGTCAGATACCCGGCGCCGGGAAGACGTCGATGGCTCGCACTCGCCGCGATCACGATTGCGGGAGCCCGCCTGGCTTCCGCGTCAGGGTACGAAGTGATCTACCGATTCACTGGGGGGCTCGACGGCTACGCGCCGTCGGCAGCCATGATAGCGGGTCCATCCGGGAATCTCTATGGCACAACTGCTTTTGGCGGCACCAGTGGAGCCTGCGAAGGGCAAGCGGTACAAGGCTGCGGGACTGTCTTTCAGCTCGTGCCGCCGGCCACGCCGGGTGGGACCTGGACCGAAAGTGTGCTCTACCGGTTCCAGGGGGGCAGCGATGGCGCCTTCCCGGAAGCTGCGTTTATCGCCGACGCAGCAGGCAATCTCTACGGGACGACGCTAGCGGGCGGCAACAGCGCGAATTGTGGCGGCGGCTGCGGCACGGTCTTCAAGTTGTCCCGCCCGGCGACCCCGGGAGGCGACTGGAGCGAATCCCTGTTGCACACCTTCCTGGGAGTACCCGGCAATCGGAACAACGGGGACGCGGCCCAACCTAACGGCATCGTATTTGACCCGGCGGGAGATCTGTACGGCATGGCGTATGGCGGCGGCCATTGCGTTACGGATGAGACCGGAACGTACTGCTATGGAGCCGTCTACAAACTAGCGGCGCCGGCCCATCCAGCGGCGGCGTGGACCGAGACCATTCTCTACACGTTCCGCCACGAAATCCCAAGCGGGAACCCGGCCGGCCCCATCCTTGGAAGCGATGGTCAGCTCTACGGCACCGCAGGGTGGGGCGAGTTTGGCTATGGGATGGTCTTCCGCTTAACGCCGTCGATTCCGTTAGCAGTGCCGGTCTACAGCTTTCGCGGCGGAAGTGACGGCGCGTTTCCCAACCCCGGACTCTGCTTCGACCAGGCGGGCAACCTTTACGGCAGCACATTCGGGGGAGGGCCGATCAACTCCGGGACGGTGTATCGTTTGAGTCCGCCATCACAGCCCGGCGGCTCCTGGAGCGAGTCGGTCCTTTACGGTTTTACTGGCGGTGGCGACGCCAACACCCCGAACGGGTCGCTGGTGATCGGCAGCTCGGGTAACGTGTACGGTGCAACACAGTATGGCGGTTCGGCCGGCGTAGGCGCGGTTTTTGAACTATCGCCGCCAGCCGCAGAGAGCGATCCCTGGACGGAAAACCTACTACACAGCTTCGCCGGCGGCACCGACGGGCAGTTGCCCGATGGTGGTCTCACCCTCGGCGCGAATGGAGCCCTGTACGGCACCACCACGGGGGGCGGCGGCGCGGCCAGCAGCGTGTGCGCGCAAAACGGCGCGCCCAACAGCTGCGGCGTGGTGTTCCAGATCACGCCATAGAAGCCGGGACGCCGGCCTGGCGATGTGCGGACGGCCTGAGAGGCTGGGCTGCCTGCGCGATGTATGATCGCACTATGCGCTTGATCGGTCTCTTCGTGCTGTGGCCGCTCGCCGGCCAGGCGTCCGACGAAAAGGATGTTCTCGCGGCGGTGCAGAAAACCTTCGACGGCATGGCCGCGAACGATGCCGTCCAGATTCTCACGTCGATGACGGCCGATGCCCGGCTCTACGGAGTGCGGGCCAGCGGCGTAGCGTACTCGATGCCGGCTGAACAGTGGGCCGACCGAATCGCTTCGCTAAAGAGCCACCTGGTGGAGCATTTTACGACGGCGCCCACGGTATCCATTCACGGGACAATCGCCCATGTCTGGGGAGAGTACGAGTTTCTGCGCGACGGCAAGTTCAGTCACTGCGGTGTGGATTCGTTCAGCTTGTTGAAGACGTCAAAGGGATGGAGGGTCGCGGCAATTATGGATACCGAGGAGACAGCCGGCTGCCCGACGCCGCGGTAACCACTTGCTTGGGCGCGCCGGGCGGCGATTCAGGTTCCTGGTGATCCATGCGCCGGCGAGCATCGACGTGCACGATCGGCGTTGTCTTTGAATATCAGCTGTGTGATGGACCGCTACAATACTTGTATGCATCTGCCCCGGAGGGGAACCGCCGTCGCCGCGTGCTGTGTTCTAGGAGCTGCGCTGCTGGTCGCCCAACAGGATTGGAGGACCGTGGTCAACCTGCCGGCGGTAGACTTCTCGGGCATGTCGCCGGTGAAGACCCGCGCGCTGCTCCGCCTGCTCCGCAACCACGACTGTGCCTGCGGGTGCGGCATGAAGGTGGCCGAGTGCCGCGTCAAGGACCCGACATGCTCGTGGAGCAAGGGATTGGCTGCTGCGATCGGGGATGCAATTCGCGCGGGCAAGGACGAAAATGAGGCTATCGAAGCCGCGAAGGCGACTAAATGGGCCCGGGGCCCGGAGCCTCCAAAGCTGCTAGATGACCCAGTCACCATCCCCACCGCCGGGGCGCCTGTCCGCGGCCCTGAGGGCGCGGTGGTGACTCTGGTGGAGTTCTCTGATTTTCAGTGCCCCTACTGTTCGATTGCAGTCGCCAAACTGAATGCGGTGCTCGAAGCGTATCCGGAAAAGATAAGGCTCATTTTTAAGCAATTTCCGCTGGACATGCACTCCCAGGCCGCTTTGGCCGCTGCCGCCGCCGTCGCGGCCCACCAGCAGGGGATGTTTTGGCCCATGCACGATGCCTTGTTTGCGCACCGGCGCGAGCTGGCCCGTCCTTTGATTCTGTCTTTGGCCCGCACAGCCGGACTCGATATGAAGCGTTTCGCGGCCGACCTGGATTCTACGCAGACTAAGGCGACCGTGACACGAGATCTGGAAGACGGGGATCGCGCAGGCGTGGAAGGTACCCCCTCGGTCTTCATCAACGGGCGAAAATACAACGGTTCGCTGGACTTGCCGGCAATACGGAAGGTCATCGACGAGGAACTGAAGAACGCCAAGTAGTGCGCAGGCGGTTGATTGGCTTGAAGTCTCGGGCTAAGTCGCCGCGACGGTATCTCGAGGCAAACTCGCTCCGGCCGGCCTGCTCCGGCTCCGACCCAACCGCCGGCGCGGAACTCCACTCACCGCTTCCTGTGCGACGACCGGCCCTTCTCGCGTCAAGGGCGCCGGCTCGCTGTCAAACCGCACCGTGGCCGCGATCGCGCGGCGGCCCACGGGCAAATTCGGAGGGGCTACAACAGTAAAAGTCGGGGCTGAGTGGCGCTGTCTGAATGAAACCAGCGAGCTAACCGATTTCGCTTCGCTGCGTCCAAGGTAGTAGACACTCGACCTCCAAGGTGGTAGAGTGTCTTCTATCTATGGGAAATCGCGAGCCGTACCAGAACCGGATCGAACTTCTGCAGGGCACGCTCGACATGTTGATCCTACGCACGCTGCGCTGGGGCACGCAGCACGGGCATGGCATCGGTTTGGCCATTCGCGCCACCTCGCAAGACGTGCTGCAGGTGGAGCACGGATCGCTCTACCCGGCACTGCACCGGCTGCGCAAAGAAGGCTGGATCGAATCGGAATGGAAGATGACGGAGAACAACCAGCGCGCCCGCTACTACCGGCTGACGGCGCGGGGCAAAAAGCGTCTGGCGGAAGAGGAGTCGCGCTGGGACCGGATGGTGGAAGCAATCGGGAGGGTGATGCGGCCGGTCGAGGAGTAGGGCCGGTTCGATTGAGGAGGTGAAGCGTGAAACTCTGGCATTGGTTTTCTCATCGCTCGCAAGAGGACCGCGAGCTCGAAGAGGAGTTACAATTCCACCTGGCGGAGGAGGCGCGCCTGCGTAAGGACGGCGGCGAAGCCCCCGAAGCGGCGCGGCGAAGCGCACTTCTGAGCTTCGGCAACTACGTCCTGGCCAAAGAGGTGACTAGGGGGATGTGGGGATGGACCTCGTTGGAGCGAACTGCCGAGGATCTTCGCTTCGCGATGCGAATGTTGCGCAAGAGCCCTGCGTTCACCGTGCTGGCGCTGACAGCCCTGGCTCTCGGTATCGGTGCCACGACTGCCATGTTCAGCGTGGTGAGTTCGATCCTGTTGAAGCCGCTACCGTTCCCCGATCCCCGCCGCCTGGTGATGATCTGGGAACGCCCGCCGCAGAGCAGTCACCGGAACGTGGTCCAGACTCAGAACTTTCTCGACTGGCGCAGACGAAACCACTCCTTCGAAGATGTCGCTGCCGTATTTCAGATTCCCTTCAACCTGGAAGGCTCGGGGGATCCCGTGCAGGTTCCCGCTCTTCGGGTGAGCGCCGGGTTTTTCGAAATCCTGGGAAGGTCTCCGCTACTGGGCCGGGCCATCGGGCCCACGGACGACGTGCCGGATACACCCTGGGTCGTGGTGCTGAGCTACGGTCTCTGGCAGCGCCGGTTTGGCGGGCGCCGCGACGTGATTGGCCAGAAGATTGCCGGTCCGGGCAACGCCTTCGAGGTGATCGGCGTGATGGCGCCGGATTTTTACATTCCGTCGCTGGCTCGCGCGGATCTCTACCTGCCCCTGCGAATACGTCCGGATGAGGCGTTGCGCGATGGGCGCAACTACAAAACCGTGGCACGCCTCCGGCCGGGAGTGTCGCAGCAGGCGGCCCAATCCGACATCGCAGCCATCGCGGCGCAGACCGCTGAGGAGCGGCCCGAAATGAACGCCAAGTGGAGCGCCACCGTGGTTCCTCTTATGGAACAAACCGTGGGTGACACCCGCACGACCCTGCTTGTGCTGTTCGGCGCAGTGGCTTTCGTTCTGCTCATCGCTTGCGCCAACGTCTCCAACCTGCTGCTCATCCGGGCCCATGCGCGGCGCCCGGAAATGGCGGTTCGGATTGCGCTGGGAGCAGGACGGTGGAGACTGTTGCATCAACTCGTCATCGAAAGCCTGCTCTTGGCTTTCGGCGGAGGACTACTGGGGTTCCTGCTCGCCTGGTTCGGTGTGCCCGCCCTCGTTCACATGCTGCCAGAGGGATTCCCGCTGCCTCGCATGGCAGAGATCGGCGTCGATCGCAGCGTTCTCGCCTTCACGATGGCGCTGTCGCTCGGGTGCGGCATCGTCTTTGGCGCGTTCCCGGCGTTGCAGTTGGGTCGCGGCCGCGTGAACGACGCTCTGCAGCAAGGGGGCCGGCAAGGCAGCGCCTCTGGCCGGCACATCCGGAGCGCTCTGGTAGTTGCGGAAGTCTCGCTCGCCATGCTGTTGGTGATCGGCGCCGGCCTGATGCTACGTAGCTTCGCACTCCTGAACGCAGTCGACCCCGGATTCCAGCCCGAGCGCCTGCTCACCTTTCGCATGGTGTTGGTGCCTTCCGGCTGGAAGACTTTCGACGAACTGCTGGCGCAGCGAGCCGCCTTGATCGAACAAATGCTGACCCGCATTCGCTCTCTTCCCGAAGTAGCGTCGGCCAGTTCCATCAGCTTTCTCCCGCTGAGCGGCTCGCAATCGGGCACGGCCTATTACCGCGCGGATCGCCCTGCGCCGCCACTCGGTGCGATGCCGGGCGGCGACACGTCGGTCGTCTCGGACGGTTATTTTCGCACCATGGGCATCCCGTTGTTGGCTGGGCGCGAGTTCGAAGAGCGCGATCGCGGCGGCGCCCCTCAGGTCGCCATCCTCAACCAGACCGCTGCCCGGCGGAATTTCCCCGGCGAGAATCCCGTCGGAAAGCGAATGCACGTGGACTGGACGGGACCACCCGAGGTCGAGATCGTCGGCGTGGCCGGTGACGTGCGGCACAACGGCCTGGAAAACGCTCCGGATCCCTGCTTGTTCCTTCCCCAGGCGCAGCGGCCCGCTGGATGGGCTTCGCTGCTGGTTCGCACCGCTGGCGATCAGGCCGGTGTGGTGGCCGCGGTTCAGCAGCAGATTCATGTTGTGGCTCCACATCAGGGGATCGAAGAGGTTCAGACGATGGAAAGTGTGATGAGCGATTCGCTGGCGCGGCCGAGGCTGGACGCGACCATTCTAGGCGTATTCGGCGGGGTGGCGTTGCTGCTGGCTTCGGTGGGGATTTACGCGGTCATCTCCTATTCCGTCGAACAGCGCACCCGTGAAATGGGAATTCGAATGGCTCTCGGCGCTGCGCCGGGGTCCATTCTGCGTCAAGTCTTGCGCGAAGGCCTTACTCTTTGTGCCGTGGGTGTTGCCATCGGGCTGGGTGCCGCGACTTTGCTGACGCGATACCTGGCCACGCTGTTGTATGCCATCAGGCCCATCGATGCGCTGGTTTACGGCGGTGTGAGCCTGGTATTGGCCGCATCCGCGCTGGCTGGCTGTTACATGCCTGCGCGCCACGCTACTCGCGTGGATCCAGCGGTTGTGTTGCGCGAAGAATAGCGTTGCGCCGATCACGACGAGGGACTGCACCGCGATCGTGAGGCCCCTGGCTGCTTGCGCCGTCGAGTTGAAGAACCACTCCGACTTGAGGATGTGAAATTCAAGAGACCCGGATTCATGGTGCCCATCGTTTCGCCGGCCGCCAGCGAAAGCGCTCGGGCTGAAGTCTTACTCGGATTTGAGCGAAGCCATATCGATCGAGAAGCGGTACTTCACATCGGACTTGAGCAGTCTCTCGTAGGCTTCGTTGACCTTCTGAATCGGGATGACTTCGACGTCGGAGGTGATGTGATGCGTGCCACAAAAGTCGAGCATCTCCTGAGTCTCTGGGATACCTCCGATTGGTGAGCCGGAGAGGCTGCGGCGTGCGAACAGGAGGCCGAAGGCAGCGACGGCGAGAGGATTCTGGGGCGCACCGACGAGCGTGATGTTGCCGTCGCGGCGGAGCAGCTGAATGTAGGCGTTGATGTCGTGATCGGCGGAAACGGCATCGAGGATGAAGTCAAAGCTATCGGCGTGCTTTTGCATCTCGCCGGCATTGCGCGAGACGACAACTTCGTCCGCGCCCAGGCGCCGTGCGTCTTCCTTCTTGCCAGGCGAGGTCGTAAACACAACGACGTGCGCTCCTAGCGCGTGAGCGAACTTCACGCCCATGTGGCCGAGCCCACCCAGACCCACCACGCCGACTTTCTTACCTTTGCCGACGCCCCAGTGGCGCATGGGCGAATATGTTGTGATGCCGGCGCACAGAAGAGGCGCCGCTCCCGCAAGATCAAGGCCGGAGGGGACATGCAGGACGAAGTGCTCATCGACGACTACGCTGTCGGAATAGCCTCCGTAGGTGACGCCTCCGAGATGCTTATCGGGGAAGTTGTAAGTGAGGATCAGGTTCGGGCAGAATTGCTCGAGGCCAGCCTGGCACTCGGGGCAGGTGCGGTCGGAATCAACCATACAGCCGACCGCTGCGAGATCGCCGGGCTTGAACCCGGTGACTGCGGAGCCGACCTTGGTGACACGGCCGACGATCTCATGGCCTGGGACGCAGGGGTACACGGTCGGCATGACGCCGCTCCATTCGTTGCGGACCTGGTGGAGATCGGAGTGGCAGA
>CAZZHN010000095.1:0-17105 GCA_964654065.1 uncultured Solibacteraceae bacterium | reverse complement strand
CTGGCTCGCGAGAACAATATCGATTTGAGCCGCGTCAAAGGCACCGGCGCCGGAGGCCGCATCTCCAAGCAGGACGTGGAGAGCTACCTCGCCCAGCAGCCGGCCGATACGGTTCCCGCTGCACCCGGGCGCCCGCCGGCGCCGGTTCCGGCCGCACCACCCGCCGCTGCGCCTGCGTCTGCGCCGCTCGCGCCCGCCCATCCGGCCAAGACGCGCATCGAGCCGCTCAGCACCATGCGCATCAAGATCGCCGAACACATGGTGCTCTCCAAGCGCACGTCGCCGCACGTCACCACCATTCACCGCGTCGATATGACCGCCGTTGCCCAGATGCGCGAGCGCAACAAGGCCTCCTTCCAGGCCAATTACGGCTTCAGCCTGACTTACCTGCCCTTTATCACGCGCGCTGCGGTGGTGGCCCTGCGCCAGTTCCCCCTGCTCAACGCTTCGCTCGACGGCAACAACATCGTCTACCACAACGAAATCAATATCGGCATCGCCGTGGCGCTGGAAAACGGCCTGATCGTGCCGGTGATCCGCGGCGCCGACGAAAAGAACGTGCTCGGCCTGCAGCGCGCCGTGGTCGATCTCGCTGCCCGCGCGCGCTCGCGCCAGCTCAAGCCCGACGAAGTGCTCGGCGGAACATTCTCCATCACCAACTTCGGCAGCTTCGGCAGCCTGGTCGGCACCCCCATCATCAACCAGCCGCAAGTCGCTATCCTCGGCATCGGCACCGTCGATAAAACGCCTGTGGTCATCAACGATGCCATTGCCATCCGCTCCATCTGCCACCTGTCGCTCAGCTTCGATCACCGCCTGGTGGACGGCGCCCTCGCCGACCAGTTCATGACCAAGATCAAGCAAGTGCTGGAAGGCTGGACCGAAGAAGTCCAGTAGGACAGACGATCGGTTTGTGTCGTCTGCCAAACTCTCATGCTTGGCGCGCGGCCATTCCGTAAGGCACCGGCGGCAGAGACCGCCCGCGCTACCGCTCTTTTCGTAACGCCGGCGGTCTTTGCCGCCGGTGCCTTTTCTGTCCCGCCGCGACCTCTGCCGCCGGTACTCTTTGCTATCGATCCCGCCCTAATGCCCCACGGAAACCGGCGTGCCCGCCAATGATTCCGCCTTGCTCAGCCTGGGCCAGTTGAAGCCGTACAGCGCCACCAGCACGAAGCAGAACATCGGCACAATGAAGCCGCGCGACATGTCGAATTTGTCCGCCACGTACCCCATCAGCTTGGGCAGGATGGCGCCGCCCATGATCGCCATCACGATAAACGCCGAGGCCTTCTTCGCCCGCGCGCCCAGACCGAAAATCCCCAGCGCGAAAATCGTTGGGAACATGATCGACATGAAAAAGTAGCTCAGGAACACGCAAACCACGGAGAACCAACCGAGCTTGGCAAACACCAGCAGTGTCGCAGCGACATTCAGCACCGCGTACAGCCCCAGAACCTTGTGCGCCGCGAATTTCTTGAGCAGGCCGGCCCCAGTGAAGCGACCCACCAGGAAGCACACGAAGCCTAGCGACGCCAGGTTCGACGCGCCTTTGTTGCTGATGGCCAGGGCGCCTGCCTTGCTCAGCTCGAACCAGCCCGTCAGCCAGTCATGCAGGAAGCCGGCGTGCGCCGACAGCCTGCTCAAAGACCCGGCCCAGGAACCGGGGATGGCGGGGACTTCCGACGTCATGTAGTTGATGAAGAAACTGAAAATGCCGGCTTGGGCCGCTACGTAAAAGAACTGCGCTGCCACCGCGAAAACGAAGTGCGGGTGCGACCAGATGGAGTGCGCAACCTGCGGCGAAGAATCGTCCAGGTGATAGTCATCCCCGGTCTTGATATCGGGAATGCTGGCGAAGAAGAAGATGACTGCCAGCACAATGACCACCACAGCGATCGCCGCGTACGGAATATAGAGAGTCTCGCTGCCCGTGCTGCGGCCCGAGGCGTCCCGGGAATAGAAATATACGCTGCCGATAATGGGCCCGAAAATCCAGCCGATGCCGTTGCAGGACTGCGCAAAATTGATGCGCGTCGCCGCGTACCGGCGGTCGCCCAGCACCGTCGTGTAAGGATTGGCGATGGTCTCGAGAAACGTCAGCCCCGTCGCGATCGCGCAAACGCCCGCTAGAAACGCCACGAATGCCACGGTGGAAGACACCCGTCCTTCATGCACCAGTGCGTTGATATGGGTCGCCGGGATGAACCAGAATCCGCCCACCGCTACAATCAGCAGCCCGGTGATGATGCCGCCCTTGTACCCCAGTTTGCTGGCCAGCCATCCCGCCGGCACTGACATGAGAAAGTAGCCCAGGTAGTGAGCAAACTGCACCCACGCCGATTGCGACTTGGTGAGACCCAGTTCCTCCTGAAAGTGCTTGTCCATCACGTCGATCATCCCGTTGCAGACTCCCCACAGCAGAAACAGGGAACTGACCAGCAGAAACGTGAACAGCAGGTTGCTGCCGTCCTCGGTCACGAAGATGCTTTTGGGTTTGGTGGACATTGAGATTTTGAATGTCGGGCGCCGCGAGCCGCGCGCGATCCACGCCATTGTATCAGCCGGTCGCGACGCGCAATGGTCTTCACCTGCGGCGCGAGCCGGACGGGGGCTGCGAAACGTGATCGCGGACTCGGGCGAACAAACCCGTCAGCGCGCGCCTGGATGCCGACGTCGTGGCTTGGCTAGAACCCAAGACTAAGGGTTACCAGACGCGTATGAACCGTCTCTTACGCCATGCCATGCTGCGGGAAATCCGACCCTGCCAACGGGCCAGCTCGCGCAAGCAAAGCTTGACCGGAGGCATTGGGCCATCCGTTTTCAATACTCGGAATTTGTTGTGGTGAGCGCGGTAGGAATCGAACCTACAACCTAGTGATTAAGAGTCACTTGCTCTGCCAATTGAGCTACGCGCCCGCGTTCGGAAAAATGGAGATTTCGGGAAGCTCGACGCGAACTCAAGCTGCATCCCGAACCCGATTATAGCACTGGATCAGATCGCGCCTGGACGGAAAAATGCCGCCGGAAAATATCGCAGGAAACTCGCTCGCGCCAGCGCCCCTTTGTGACGCGCCCGCACTTTTTGCTACCCTCAACCACGAGCCATGATCCTGGCGATCGATATTGGCGGCACCAAGTTCAGCCTTGCGGTTTTCGACAAGGCCCGCATCGTGCGGCGCGAATCGCGCGCTACCGACGCCGCTGGCGGCAAAGATTGGATGCTGTCCCAGCTCGAAGAAATCCTCGGCGCCTGGCGCCGCGAATTCCACTTCGAGCGCTGCGGCATCGGCTTCGGCGGCCCGGTGGATTGGCCTTCGCAGCGCGTCCTGCTTTCCACCCACGTAGGCGGCTGGCGCGATTTTGATCTGCCGGCGTTCGTCGGCCGGCTCGCCGGCGCTCCCGCCGTGATGGACAATGACGCCAACGCCGGCGCCCTCGGCGAGGCCGAGCACGGCGCCGGCGTAGGATATTCGCCGCTCTTTTACATGACGCTCTCCACCGGCATCGGCGGCGGTATTTATGAGAACGGCCGCGTCTGGCGCGGCGCGGATTCTTACGGGGGCGAAATCGGGCATCTCACCGTCCGCCCGGACGGACCCGAATGCCTCTGCGGCGCGCGCGGCTGCTTCGAGCGGATGTGCTCTGGCCTCTGGCTCCAGCGCGATCTCGGCCGTAGTGCGCGCGAACTTCTGGCCGACGCCGCCTTCGTGGACCGGTACGTGGTCGATCTCGCGCTCGGCCTCAAGGCCGCCATCATGCTGCTCAATCCTGCCCGCATCGTGATCGGCGGCGGCATCGCCAAAGCCGGCGATCGCCTGTTCGCGCCGCTGCGCGCCGAACTTCGCCGGCAGATCACCGCCTGGTCCGCCGCGCGCATCGACGTCGTCCCCGCCGCCCTCGGCGATGACAGCGTGCTGTATGGCGCGCTCTCGCTCGCCCGGCATGACGCAGCGTCCGCCCGGTGAGTTTCTCAGGACGCTCATCGGGTGAATCACGGGCCTGAAAGATCTCACACTATAGAAAGCTAAGTTATTTTAAATCATAATTTTGCCCATTGATTCATCATCTACAACCTCACCCGGCTGAGACGGCCGCTGCCGTTGCAAGTGATACTGTGAAAGCGTCATGGCGGAACTGATGGCCGTTCGCGCGAGACGCTGCTTCGGCATCGCGCTTTTTTTCTCCTCTCTCTCCGTGATCGGCGCGATTGTCGCTGTCTGGCCGACTCCTGGTACGGATCAGTCGGTGGCGATTCTTTGCGGAGCGCTCTCGATGCCCCGTGAAGTCAACTTGCTGGTCCTGGTGCTCCTCTTCGGCGCACTGGGCAGCTTCGTGCACGTGGCGAAATCGTTCGCTTCCTTCGCGGGCAACCGCGCTCTGGTAGCCAGTTGGCTGTGGTGGTACCTGCTGCAACCCGTGCTTGGGATGGCGCTCGCCCTGCTATTCTACGCAGTCTTTCGCGGCGGACTGCTCGCGCCCGGGAGCAACTCAGCCGCCGTGAATGCATTCGGGATCGCCGGGGTCTCTGGCCTGGCCGGTTTGTTCTCCAGGCAGGCCACCGATCAACTGGGTCAGTTATTCGGCGCCATGTTCGGCACCAGCGCAGATTCCCAGCGCAGCGACAAGCTTTCCCAGACACAAATCTGATTACAAGAGCGGCGCATCAGAGCAAAGTCAGGGAGGAAACTGCAGGAATCCAGCACGCGCCCAGACGGCGTCCGGGTACCGCTCAGGCGCTCACCGCAATTTGCGAAACGCGCTAGGAGCCGCCCGCGACGGCCGATGCCTTCCGGCTTTGGAAGCATTCCCGGCAATACACCGGGCGTCCTTGTGTTGGCTTGAAGGGCACTGTGGTTTCGCGCCCGCACTGAGAGCACGCAGTGTGGGTCTCACTCTTGCCAAAACCAGGCCCCGATCCACCCTGGCGCTTGGCCTTGCAATTCTTGCAGCGCTTTGGCTCGTTCTTGAAATTCTTGTCGTGGTAGAAGTGTTGTTCACCCGCTGTGAATACAAAGTCTGCGCCGCAATCCACGCACTTGAGGACGCGATCCTGAAATTCCGCCATAACTGGCCCCCGTCACCGACCCCAACAACTGTCCTGATTGAAGGCGGCGGAGCCCAATCCCCGCCGCCCTACTGTTTATTCCACGTCCCGGCGAGTCTTCTTCCGGTTCCGTTTACGAGCCAGCGCTTGCTTGACTCGCAGCTTCTCACCCGGTTTCAGGTAAAAAGAGTGCCGTTTGACTTCTTTAATGATGTCCTCTTGCTGGACCTTGCGCTTGAAGCGGCGTAACGCGTTTTCCAGCGTTTCGCCCTCTTGCAACTTCACTTCAGCCAAATCGAAAAACACCTCCCCACTACACTTCAATTGCTGTGCGGAGCGGGGAATTCCAGGAGGGAATCCACCCTTTTGCGGTTAGGCGGACACCAGCCCACATAATTCCCTCACCGTGCACAGAAGGTACTGATATCATAGGTGGTTGAGCGCTAAAGTCAAGCCAAAAGTTCGCCCCCGAGGCCCCGTCGTCCGGCATCGATTGAAAAAGCGTTTTCTTTTCAGGAATTTAGACTGAGATGGAAAATGTCCTCGCAATTCTGATGGCTGGGGGCGCGGGAGAGCGCCTCCACCCCCTGACCAAAGAAACCGCCAAGCCCGCGGTGCCTTTTGGAGGAGTGTATCGCCTTATCGATTTCACGCTCTCCAACTGTATCAATTCAGGTGCGCGCCACATCCTGGTCTTGACGCAATACAAAGCGCTGGACCTGATTCGCCATGTGCGCGACGGCTGGAACATTCTGTCGCCTGAATTGGGAGAGTACATCGAAGTCCTGCCGCCCATGAAACGCGTCCACGAAGACTGGTACCAGGGCACAGCGGATGCGGTCTTTCAGAATTTCCAAAGCATCGAAGCCGAGTCCCCCGACCTGACGCTGATCCTGGCCGGCGACCACATTTACAAAATGAATTACCGCGAGATGCTGGACCGCCACCAGCGACTCCACGCGGACGTGACCATCGCCACCATTCAGGTTTCGCCGGAGGAAGCCGGCCGCTACGGCGTCGCCGAGATCGACGCTGACCACCGCATCATCGGTTTCGAAGAGAAACCTCAGCACGGCAACCCTAAGCGGTCTGCCTTCGATCCCACCATGGTGAGCGCGTCGATGGGAATCTACGTCTTCGATACCCGGGTGCTGCTGGAAGCGCTCCACGAGGACGCCGAAGACGCAAATTCCAGCCACGATTTCGGCAAGGACGTTCTGCCGCGACAATTGAACCGCCGGCGGGTGGTGGCTTACGATTTTCGCGACATGAACGCCAAGCAGGTTCGCTACTGGCGCGACGTGGGAACGCTCGACGCGTACTACGATGCCAACATGGATCTGGTGGACGTAGAGCCGCTGTTCAATCTGTATGACCGGCGCTGGCCCGTCCGCACCAATTTGACGCAGCAGCCCCCGGCCAAGTTCGTCTTCGCCCAGGAGGGCCGCCGCATGGGAGTGGCGATGGACTCGATCGTCAGCGCCGGCTGTATCGTCTCCGGCGGCCGCGTCTTGCGCAGCGTCCTGTCGCCGGGGGTGCGCGTCAACAGCTACTGCGAGGTGGAGTTTTCCATCCTGCTGCCGGGCGCCGAGATCGGCCGCTGGAGCCGGCTGCGGCGCACCATCGTCAACACCGGGGTGAAGATTCCGGAATCGAGCACCATCGGCTTCGACCTGGAAGCCGACCGGGCGAAGGGTTATACCGTGACAGAGGCGGGCGTGGTGGTGGTGGGATGAGAAAGCGATTCACTGCCCCGAACCCCTTCGGAGCCGCGACCGTGAGGGAGCGGAAGCAGCTACTGACAAAATTCTATTCAAGATCAATCAAGGAGCACTACTAACATGAAGATCGTAAGAATTACCGGACGAGAGATTCTCGATTCGCGCGGGAATCCAACCGTGGAAGCCGATGTGTATCTTGCCGATGGCAGCATGGGCCGGGCCGCTGTGCCCTCCGGCGCTTCGACGGGTGAGCACGAGGCCGTGGAACTGCGCGACGGCGATAAAGCGCGCTATCAGGGCAAGGGCACGCAGAAAGCGGTTTCGCACATCAACGCGGAAATCGCTCCGGCGCTGGCCGGCAAGGACGCCTCCGAGCAGGCCGAGCTCGACCGCCTCATGATCGCCCTCGACGGCACCGCAAACAAGGGCCGGCTGGGCGCCAACGCCATTCTGGCAGTGTCGATGGCAGCCGCGCGCGCGGCCTCGGCGGCGCAGCACGCCCCGCTGTATCGCTATCTCGGCGGCGTGGGGGCATGCACCCTTCCCGTTCCGATGATGAACATCATCAACGGCGGCGCACACGCGGACAATTCCGTGGATGTCCAGGAGTTCATGATCGCCCCATTCGGCGCCACGAAGTTCTCCGAAGCGCTGCGCATGGGCGTCGAGGTATTTCACACGCTGAAAAAGGTCCTCGCCAAGAAGGGTTATTCGACTGCGGTGGGCGATGAAGGCGGCTTCGCCCCGATGCTCAAGTCCAACCAGGAGGCGATCGAGAGCGTGCTGGAGGCCATTACCCAAGCAGGCTACAAACCAGGTGAGCAGATCGGCGTCTGCCTGGATCCGGCCGCCAGCGAGTTCTATCAGGACGGCAAGTACGCGTTCAAGAAATCCGACAAGAGCCAGCGCTCCAGCGAGCAAATGGTCGAATTCTGGTCGGAGTGGGTACGGCAGTATCCGGCGATCGTTTCGATTGAAGACGGCATGTCGGAGGAAGACTGGCCGGGTTGGAAGCTGATGACCGACAAGCTCGGCGAGAAGATCCAACTGGTAGGCGACGACATCTTTGTCACCAACCCGTCGATTTTCAAGCGCGGCATCGATCAAGGCATAGCCAATTCGATTCTCATCAAAGTGAACCAGATCGGCACCCTCACCGAAACGCTCGAGGCCATGCAGATGGCGGCGGTGGCGGGCTACACCGCGGTAGTGTCGCACCGCTCCGGCGAAACCGAGGACCCATTTATCGCTGACCTCGTCGTCGCCACCAACGCCGGGCAGATCAAGACCGGCTCTGCGAGCCGCACGGATCGCATCGCCAAGTACAACCAGCTGCTCCGGATCGAGGAGAGGCTCGGCACTTCGGCGCAGTTCCCCGGCAGAAAGGCCTTCCGCCAATGAAAAAGGTAGTTCTGCTGCGCCACGGCGAAAGCACGTGGAACAAGGAAAACCGGTTCACCGGCTGGACCGACGTAGACCTTTCCGGGAAGGGTCGCGAAGAAGCCAGGGAAGCCGGTGCCGTGTTGAAATCCGGGGGACACCTGTTCGACGTCGCCTATACCTCGGTGCTGAAGCGCGCGATCCGGACCCTATGGATGGCGCTCGACGAGTTGGACCTGATGTGGATTCCGGTTCATCGCTCCTGGCGGCTCAATGAGCGGCATTACGGCGCCCTGCAAGGTCTGAACAAGGCGGAAACGGCAGCCAAGTTCGGCGAGGCGCAAGTCAAAATATGGCGGCGGAGTTATGATATTCCGCCGCCCGAGCTTACCTCGGACGACCCGCGATTTCCCGGACACGACCCGCGCTATAAGAATCTCACCGCCGCCGAACTGCCGCTCACCGAATGCCTGAAGGATACGGTGGCGCGCTTCCTGCCCCTATGGCACGACACCATCGCACCCGCCATCCAGGGCGGACAGAAGGTGCTGATTGCCGCTCACGGCAACAGCCTGCGCGCGCTGGTGAAGTACCTCGACAACATCTCCGAAGCGGACATCGTTGAGATGAACATTCCCACCGGCATGCCGCTCGTGTACGAACTGGACGACGATTTGAAACCGCTCAACCGCTATTACCTGGGTGATCCCGAAAAGGTCAAAGCGGCGATGGAAGCGGTGTCCGCCCAAGGAAAGACCAGATAGGGCGGACATTCCCGGCCCACAGGCCGCCCAAAGATAGATGCCGCTGGAAGTGCTCGCACGCGGGCGAGTCTAGTGACCGCCGCCTGGAGGAGGCGGTGGAGCGGGTGCTCCTGTGGTGCCGGTGCCCGTGCCGGTAGTGCCAGTGCCCGTGCCTGTGGTGCCGCCGGGTTTACCCTTGTCGCCTTGCGCGCCGACGGCGCCGGCAACCGAACCGATCCCCGGACCGCCGTGTCCGCCCAGCAAAACCTGATACATGGCCTGCTCGGCAGCTCTCAGGACGAAGCGTAGCGCAGCATGCTGATTGATCTGCTGCGGCAGCAGCGGCTTGTTCGCCTCGATCAGAATGGAGTCGCCTGGCTTCAACAGGACGGACGGACCAGGCGCGGTCAGGTTCCGAACATCGACCAGGCCGTCATCGAGAGTGACAAAAGTCGTTCCTTCGTCGTCCCGTACCTCGACGTCAAACACCGTGCCGCGCACGGAAATCACTGCGGTGGGCGTCTTGACGTCCTTCGGATTCGGACCCTTGGAATGCTCGATGAAGACTTTCACGCGCCCGATCAGCAGGTCCAGCAGGTCCGTGATGCCGGGTGTCTCGCGGAACACGACTTTCGAGTTCGAATACACCTCGAAGGTGCTGCCATCGGCGAGTTGGAACCGGGCGTAGCCGTCGGGCCCGGTGACAATGGTCTCGTGGAGCCGCAGGTGGTCTCCCACGGAGAGCGGCTTCAGGTATCCCGAGCTGTCGAGCACGGAAACCTGATTGAGTTGTACCAGTACCGTGGCCGCGTTCGGATCCTGGGCATGCAGCGATGCCAGGCACACGAAGAACAGCGCCGCCAGCAGCAGCGTAGGCCGATACACCATGTAGGTCAAACGCCGGACCATATTAGATCGGGACGCAAACATGCTAAACCTGCCCCGAATTAAGTCTTCTCAAGTCTAGCACCAAACTTGCAAGGCACATACAGTGCCGTAGTACAGTTCCCTTTAGAAAGCGCATGATATCAGTCATTTGTAACTATGCCACGGCCGCAAGTTGAGCTAAAATAGGATCGCTCGTGTGTCATAAAGGAACACTCCGCGTATCAATATGTTTCGCCGCTCTGGCAGTTCTTGGCGGCGAGGCCGGGTTTGCCCAGACGGCGCCCGAATGGCGGAGGGTTGGAAGTGCCTCGGTGGATCTGCAACTCGCCGGACCGGCGACCGGCCCGGTGGAACAGGTCTGGTTCGCCCCAGGGGGTGGAGTACTATATGCGCGAACCTCTTCGGGCCTGACCTTCGAGACATCCGACTATGAGGCCTGGACGCCGGCGCGCAGTGCCGAGGAGGCGCCCGCCGTCCGCCCAACCACCGCCGCGCGGCTGCCCGAGACATCGGTTCGGGTGTTGGCGTCCTCTAACTCCAATCTAATCTTTGGTTTGGGCAGGCATCTCTACCTCTCGGAAGACGGTGGTCATGCGTGGCGGAACCTGACTGCTCTGCGGTCGCGGTCGGTCATCGGCGACGGCGTGAACAGCGTCGCGGTATCGCCGGCCGACGCCGACCAACTGGTGGCCGCCAATGACTTTGGTGTCTGGCGCTCGCTTGATGGCGGGCTATCCTGGTCGGCACTGAATCCAGGGCTGCCCAATCTTCCAGTCCGGCGGATCCGCTCGACCGTCACGGGGATGTCGGGGACGATTGTTGAAGTGGAGAACCTCGGCGCGCTGGAGTTGCCGCCGGGCGGCTCGCTGTGGCAACCGCTGGATGCGAACCGGACGGATGCCGCACGCGAGGAGTTGTATTCGGGCCGCTTGCAGGCCCTGATTACGGCCGTAGGCGAGGCAGGCGGCACCGTTTACGCGGGATCTGCGGACGGGCGCATCTGGGTTTCGGTGGATGGCGGCCGCACCTTTCCCGGCCCGGCCTGGCAGGCTGGCGGGCGGGTGGAAAGCATTTTCACCGACGCCAGCGAGCCGCGCGTGGCACTAGCTGCTCTGTCCGGCGCGGGGGCGCACGTGCTGCGCACCACCAACAGCGGCGGCTTTTGGGACACGCTCGATTTCAACCTGCCCAACCGGGCCGCGCACGCAGTGACCGCGGATCGCTCCGCAGGAGCGATCTACGTCGCAACCGATGCGGGAGTTTTTTACGGCACGGCGGATTTGGAGAACGCGAGTTCCAATCCGGTGAACTGGGTGAATCTCTCAGCCCGCCTTCCGGTGGCGCCGGCCTATGATGTACGGCTGGACGCGGCGGGTGTTCAGCTCTACGTAGCGCTTGACGGGTACGGTGTTTACGCCACTGCGGCGCCGCATCGCGGACGCGCCCCACGCATCGTCAATGCGGCCGACTTCAGCACGCGGCCGGCGGCGCCGGGTTCGCTGCTCAGCGTGGTGGGAGCCCAGGTGAAGCGCGCTACCGGCGGCAATCTCGACTTTCCTGTCCTGGCCGCGGCGGAAGGTGAATCGCAGGTGCAGGTGCCGTTCGAGGCTTTGGGTCCGAGCGTGGGACTCGCGCTGGACACGCCCGGCGGTAGCTTCACGATCCCCTTATCCGTACAGCCGGTCTCTCCGGCGATCCTGGTTTCGCGCGAGGGAGCCCCGGCGTTGTTCGATGCCGATACTGACCTTCCCCTGGATGGCCGGAACACGGCGCACTCGAACGGACGCGTGAAGATCCTCGCCACTGGGTTGGGCAGAGTGCAGCCCAACTGGCCCACCGGGATGCAGGCGCCGCTGGAAGACCCGCCTGCGGTGGTGGCACCCATAAAAGTGTTTCTCGACGGGACGCCGCTGCAGGTGACGAGCGCTACGCTGGCGCCGGGCTATATCGGTTTTTACCTGGTGGAGGCGCAGCTGCCTGCCGTCACCAATGCTGGTACAGCCGAGTTGCACCTGAACGCCGACGGCCAGGAGAGCAACCACGTGCAGGTCGTCATCGAGCCGTAAGAGCCGACGCGTCCTCCGGCCTTCGTACCTCAGCCGGACGATGCCCGGCAGGCGCCCCTGCTCAATGGAAGATGTTCTTCGGGATCATCGCGTGCACGCCCTTGGTGCCGTCTACCGCCTGCGTCACATTGAAGTCCACCGCAGTGCTCGCCAGCATGTAAGCGTCTTCGCGTGAAACGTGCTTCTCGGAAGACAGGAAGTCAATGGTCTCCCGCACGGCGGCCTTCAGGGCCTCGGTGAGGTCCGGATCCAGCCCCATCGTGATCCAGTGGGTCGGCGTCTCTGCCCTGGGCCATCTCAAGTGGAGGTCCTTGCGAAGCACGAACTGCAGGGTCCCCACCAACGAGGTCTCCAGCGCCGTGATGTCCACCTCGCCGTTTCCCTGCCCCGCATGCCCGTCGCCGATTTCAAACAGCGCGCCCGCGGTATGGACCGGAATGAACAGCTTGGTTCCTGCGACAAGCTCCTTGTTGTCAAGATTGCCGGCGTAGATCCCCGGCGGCGCACTGGAAACCCGCCCCATCGCTTCCGGCGGCGCCAGACCCATGCTTCCAAAGAAGGGGTGCAAAGGTATTTCGATGTTGTCGGCGAACCTCGCCACCATCCGCTTTCCGTCGAGCGGGATGATCCTGATCGCGCCCTTGATAAAATCATCGGTCCCTGCCAGCACACCCCGCTGAGGACTGAAGCTGTTGTAGGCGTATGGAAGGGCCAGGTCGATCTTGTTGATGCGCACCTCCAGTGTGTCGCCCGGCTCCGCGCCTTCCACGAATACCGGCCCGTTGAGAATGTGCCCGCCGGGACCTTTGTCTTTGACTGCGGCGTAAATGGCCTTTAGCTCCGGCTGCACGTCGCCGTCCTTCACTCCTGCGGCCGACAGGCGCTCCGGGCTGTTGGTGATCATCGTCAGGAACGTAACCGTGTCGCCGCTCCGAATGTGGAGCACCGGCTTCGCCTGCGCCCAATAGTAGCCCCACACCACCGTAGAGGGCGACGCGTTCAGTTGATATTCGGCCGCGCTTAAAAGACTGACGGAAGCAAACAGCAGCACCGCGAGTTTCATATGTCCTGTAATTCTAGCGCGCCCTTGCCGGGCGATTGATTCCGACGGCGGTGCGTGCGCCACCGCTCCGAAGCGAAATTCGCAATGTGTATTAAGCTGGGAAGAACGCTTGAGTCGGTGTACTGCGGACCACGTATTCGTCCTTCTCTTGATACCGATGATTGGCATGGAGGCAGAGGCATGGCTGCACCGGCTGTTCCGTACCCGCTCCGCAAACGGGACGAGGAACTGGACCGCTACATCAATCTCAAACTCGCGGCGCTGGGACAGCCGGTCAACCGGAACACAGCGGGCTCGGACTTTCTGGAAATCGCGGGGCCGCTGCTGCGCACCTACCATCAGAAAGACCGGCAGCTGGGAAACTGGCTCTGCGCGAGCGATAGCCGGATCCAGAGCTTTCTTGACGCGTACCTAAGCGCCGTTTGTCCACAAGGCGCGGCGCGGATCCCGGCCAACACCTTCGTCCTGGACCGCGCCGGCATGGCCCGCGTATTGTCGTTGCCGGTGACCTCGGATATGTTCGCGTCACCGTATCTGCGTTCCTACCGTCTGCCGCAAGGGGTGCTGCATAACCCGCAGAGCGACAGGCGCACCACGGTGGGCCTCTTTCATATTGCGGAAGGCGGCATTCCCGTGCCGGCTGACAAAGCGGCCGTTCCGATGCAGGCGTTCGCGGCGTTGTGGCGGGCGGCTCTCTGCCCTCCGCCCGATCTGCTTACGCTCCCATTCACGGCGGATCTGCAGGAGCCGGCGCGATGTCTCGTCTCCCTGCTGCTGCGGCCGCTCGTCTGTCCGGCGGCCGGCAGTGAACCGGAAAAAACCATGGAAATCCGGTTCATCGCTCCCGGCAGCCTGGTCAGCAACCTTGATTTCGTAGAGAGCATTTTCGGCAATAGCGGCGATCCGTATCTTCCGGAGAACGACGCCGGGCTCGACACCATGCACTGGACCGGACACACCGGCTGCGTCGTGCTGGCGCCCCACCTGGTGGGTATTCCCAAGAAAGCCCTGGGGCTGCCGCGAGCGAGCGAAGCCACCGAGCGGCAGCGACGCGATGGCATGTGCTGGACCAGCGAAGAGGAACCTTACAACGACGGCCGGGCGTTCAAAGTCGCGTGCAGAGACGCGCGCGGCGTAATGGTCACCGTGATCGCGGACAACTATTACGGGTATTGCAAGAAAGAGGTGAAGACACAAATCAGCTTTGCGGCAAACCTGTACGGCCTGTGCGAGGAGGAGCACGCAGGGGGCGCGCTGGCCTTCGCCACGTACGTCCTCGGACAGGATTTCTATGCGGACCGCACGGTCAGCCTGAAGAAAGCCTCGTTTGCCGACGCCGCGTACCTGCTCGGAGACCTGATCGAACTCCAGCCGGAGGGCCATGCCGTGGACCGGCGTTACCCCAACGTTTACTATGTGCCGGAGGATGCGAGCTTCCACACGCGGGAAGGATACATCCGGTGGACGCACGGCGGCATCGAATCGCGCATCGCTTTGCACGCCGGGGCCGTATACGTTCTGCCCTCCGGTTTCCGCGTCAGGCTACAGAAACAAGTAGCCGGCACGGCATGGCGCCTGGTGGGATCGCGGCCCCGTGGAACCCTATGCCATAAGCCGTGTACGGTGTCTGGCGGCGGCAAATCCGAGATCTCCAAATCGATCGCCCATGCGGTTCTGAAGGGATCGGTTTACGTGAGGGACTATCATCGCGACATGGACCAAGTGGCGGAGATCCTGGCGAAGGACTTTTCCTCCATGTATCGCCAGCGCCCTCCGGACGACCGCTCGCGGCGGCCGATTCTAAGCCCGGCGCGATCGCTCGGCTCGGTGATTCAGCTGCTGACGCCTGCCGCCGAATACACCGACGAGCACAACGCGTGGGCGCGCCAGCTTTCGCAAACCGTCAGACAGCTGGTCTTTACCTTGAAACGCTACTACCGGCCCGAGTGGGGTGACAACTGGCGCGACCACTTCACGGTGGACCGGATTAACGGATTTCTGGGGCACGAACTGAAATTCGACGACCAGAAACTGGTGTGCAACTACCTGCGGGTGGGCTACGATCCGGAAGGCGCCTGGCGGATTTACAAGCTGCGCCCGGACTTCTGCCCCGCCGAGAAAGTGCAGATGGAGGATGACATCACCGCGTCGGTCACGCTGCCTCGAAAGGCTTTGAACGATCTGGATCCGGAGTACGACAACCCGAGCGTCAAACTGGTGGCGAACTGCGAGCGCCTCCTGTTCCAGCGGCCCGACGACGCGATCTACCGCGGAGTCGACACGCAGGCTGAGGCGGACATCGCCGGCCCTGGAAACTTCCTTTCCAACTTCGAGCCGATCACCATCGAGGCAGCCCGGGCGATGGTGGAGCACGTGGTCGAATTCGATCAATATTCCGAACCGATGAAACACCTGCTGGCGAGCTTCGCTGAACGGCCTGAAGCAGACTATGTGGTTTCCTCGGCCCACCCGCGGCTGGTGAACGGCAAGCGCTCGACGAACCCGCGATACCTGCAGCGCCGGCCGGATCTGACCAACCCGCGGGAGCTCTATCTGGCACAGATCACCGCGCGGCTGGTGCGGGGCATTCCGGCGGACCGCCCGGTTTACCTGCCTGTCAACGCGGTGCTGGCCGGAAGAAGGAACAGCCCGGCGGACCCGAAGGCCGGCCTGCCGCCGCTCGCCGTTTACAGCCCGATCCATTACCAGGAACTGCCGGAGCTGTTCATGGATTTTATTTGCAGCCTGACCGGCAAGTCACCGGCGACCACCGGCTTTGGCAGCGAGGGCGCGCTCACCAAGGCGGCCTTTAACGCGCTGCCTCCGGTGGTGGACCTCAACAACGCGCTGGTATCGTTTGTCCTCACAGGGTACGCCGGCTTCACCACCTCAGCCGGCTACGTGGGGCCGCGTTTCCGCGTGGACCACGACATCAGCCTGCTGGTGCCGGAGGTCTGGTGCCGGATGCGCGTAAGCGAGCGGGACCCCGCATTCCTGTTGGCCCAGGGTTACCTGGAAAAGGTCAGCGATTTCTGCCTGCAGGGCCGTACCGTGCTGGCCAGCCGCCTTGGATACCGGATTACTCCCCTGTTCGTCGACCGTTTCCTGGGGAGAATTTTCGAAACACCCGATGCCGTATTCACGGAGGAAATGCTGCGCCCGGAGAAGCAGGATCTCTCCGAATTCGCTGCCGGCGTGGATGCCATTGTGGAGGCCCAGACGCTGGTCGCGCAGCAATACTTTGAGGATAGCAGCGTGGAAGCGGCCTGCCCGCCGCTCCGGGCGCTGCTGGAGATCATGACAACAGGCTGCTACCAGGGTAAAGGCATCGACGACGCCGGCGTTCGCGGCTTGTTCACGCGCGAACATCTGCTGGCGAGCGCCTGGTATCGCGAGCGGCTACTCACCAAACAGACGCGCGACGTCGCACTCTGGACCCGCCACATCCAGGCGATCGAGGCGTTCCGCGAGAGCGGCGCCTTCGTCGAAGGGCTCGATCTTGGCGCGCGCCTTGCGGCATCGCGCCAGCAACTTGCGCGACTGAGCGCTCCGGAGTATCTGACCGAGCTCGAAGGCACGATCGGCGCAGATCCCTTTTGCAGCGCGTCCATTTGACGCCGTTGCCACGCTACCGGCGCGACGTTCAGCTGCTGGAGAATCAGAAAAGGAAGAGGATGGCGGGGACGACGGGGTTCGAACCCGCCTAGCGAGGCAGCAAGGAATGGCAACGCGCGGTAACTGTTTGAAAACACGTCGGAGGAGCCGGCCTCTCTGGCAACCAGGGGCAGGCGCTTTCCATGGCATGTTTGCACGAGGTTTGCACGGGAAGCCTGTCACCGCTTCCGCCTACATGGCCAATTAGCAACACGGAATTAGCACACTAGAGCACGGCGGCCTTCTCCCCGCGCTATCATTCCATGACATGGCGCTCCGGTTCCGCCGCTCCATCCGTCTCGTCCCTGGCATCCGCCTCAACCTCGGACTCCACGGTGTCGGCTTGAGTGTTGGGCCACGCGGTTTACATGTCGGGGTGAACCGACGCGGCATGTACACCAGTGCCGGAATACCTGGCACTGGAATCTACGCGGTGCACCATGTCCGCACTTCAGCGGGACAGCATCCGAGCGTTGCCGGAAACGCTGCTGGCCTCGTGGCGGGCATCATAGCGGCAGTCGCGATCATCCTCCTGCTGGTGGCTGT
>CAZZHN010000094.1:0-17152 GCA_964654065.1 uncultured Solibacteraceae bacterium | reverse complement strand
GCAGCTTCGACCGCCGCTCGTGCTTCATGCGCGCGAAGCGCACGAAGTTATCGCGGACTCTTTCGAACTTCGCGCCCTTGCGGTAGAACTCGAAGGTTTCCTTCTTGGCGCCGTCGAAGCTGAGCGTGATCTCGTCCAGCGGCGAATCCAGTACCCGGGCGGCCAGGCGCTCGTCGAGAAACGTCCCGTTGGTCGACAGCAGCGTGGCGATGCTGTGGCGGTGGCAATACTCGATGCGCTCGAAGATGCGCGGGTCCATGAACGGCTCGCCGAGGCCGATCAGCATCATGTGCTCGGCCGAATCGGCGGATTCGTTAACCAGCCGCTCGAAGATCGAGTCCGCCATGTCCGCTTTGGGCTGCGCGTGCGTTTCGCGTGGGCACATCGGGCAGTATAGATTGCACTTCGCCGTGGTCTCGACGATGTACTCCACCGGCAGCGCGTCGAGTGTCGTCCTCCGCCGCAGATATCCCCATAGAAGCTTTGCCCGGTTCCAGGCCCGCATGAGCTTCTATTGTATCCGCCGGTTTGGTGGGGCATGCTTAGCTTGCCCGCGTCCTCGCCGGCCCGCACTAAACTGGAATCTGGTGCCATGAAGATCGTGATCACAGGCGCTTCCGGCTTCATCGGGCGGCGGCTCATGAAGCTGCTGGCTGGCCAGGGCCATCGTCTGCACGTCCTCAGCCGTCACGCGGGCACGAACCTGCCGGCCGGCGTCGAACTTTCCGTCTGGGATCCCCTCCGCGGTCCGGCCCCGGAAGGCGCTTTGTGCGGTGCGGATGCGGTGTTGCATCTGGCCGGAGAACCGGTAGCGCAGCGCTGGACCGCCGCGGCCAGGCAGCGCATACGCGCGAGCCGCGTGGTGGGCACGCGCCATTTAGTAACGTCGCTGGCGAGTTGCTCACCGAGACCGCCGGTTTTAGTCTGCGCTTCGGCCATCGGCTACTACGGTTCCCGCGGCGATGAGGTGCTCGTCGAGAATTCCGCCCCGGGCAGCGGTTTTCTTGCCGATGTCTGCGTCGCCTGGGAGCAGGAAGCCGCGAATGCCGAAGCCCTGGGAATACGCGTCACGCGGATTCGCATCGGGATCGTGCTCGACCCGAGCGGCGGCGCCCTGAAACCCATGCTCACTCCCTTTCGTGCCGGGCTGGGCGGCCCGCTGGGCGGCGGCCGGCAGTGGATGTCCTGGATTCATGCCGGCGACCTGGCGGAAATGTTCCGCTTCGCATTGGAGAAACCGGCGCCGCCAGTGCTCAACGGCGTAGCGCCCTCTGCTGTAACGAACGCCGATTTCACCCGGGCCCTCGGCGCCGCGCTCCATCGGCCCGCGTTTTTCCCCGTGCCGGCGCTGGCGCTGCGCTTGTTACTCGGCGAGATGGCGGAGTTGCTCTTGTCCAGCCAGCGCGTCTCGCCGGCCGCACCCGAAGGCGCCGGGTTTCAGTTCCGGCATCCGGAACTGAAGGGCGCGCTGGCGGACCTGCTGTAATCGTGATCGTGGAACGCGTGGCCGCGGGTAGGGCACGCTTTCAGCTTGCCCGACCTTTTGCAATCGAGTTACTCTGCGGCTGAAGTCAGGTCATGTCAATTCCTAAGTGTCTGATCGCAATTCTGGCGTGCTGTCCCTCGATGTTCATCCACGGGCAGCAGAATCAGGTTTCCTCGCCGGTGGCGGGATACGTTTTTGACGGCGTGGCCCTGCGCCCCATCGCCGGTGTTCCCGGCGGCGCCACGCTCGGGGGCGCGCTGGACCTCGCGCTGGCGCCGAATGACGCCGCCATCTCCCCGAGCCTCGATTCCGTCATCGTCACGGCGGCTGATGGTTCCCTGCACCTGTTTCGGTTGAACGGCAACCGCGCCGCTGAAGTCTCGTGGAATGGCGTTTCGCGAGGGCCGGCGCAGATCGTGTACAGCCCCTCCGGCACCGCCGCGGCGATCTATGCCTCGCGCCGGATCCAGGTGGTGAAAGGCTTGCCGGACTCACCCGTGCTTGCGTTTGCTGCCGAGCCCGGTCCATCGCCAAAATCGCTTACCCGCCTGGCAGGCAGTCCGGCGCCCCAAGCCGTGGCGGTGAGCGATGACGCAGGCTGGTTACTTCTGGCCACCGAAGGCCGCGTTCGCGCCGTGAGTTCGTCCGGCGCGAGCAGCGTCCTGTTGGAGGGAACGCGCGGAGTTAGTGTCGCCTTCGCGCCCGGCAGCCACACGGCGGCGGTCCTCAACGCCGTGAGCGCATCGCTGCTTCTGTTTGATGACGTATCCCAAGCCCCGAACCAGGCGCGGCACCTCCCTACGCCTGGCTTCACCGAGCCCGCTGGCCTGGCGTTCGCCGCCGACGGCAAAGCAGTGGTGGCCGCGGACCGTACGGCGCGGTCCGTCAGAATGATCAATTTCGGCGCCGGCGCCGCTACCATGCTGGAATGCGCCTGCGCTCCCACTGCGGTGGCGCGCATGGGCAATCTCTTCCGCTTGACCGATGCCGGATCCGGCCCGGTGTGGCTGGTGGATGCGGGTGTAACGCCGCCCAGAATCGCGTTCGTGCCCGCGCTGGCAATGCCGTAGGGGCCGGGCATGCCCGGCCCGCGCGCTGCGATGTCGTGAAAGCACTCGCCCGCAAGCGGCGTTGGCAAGCTGAAGCTTGCCCTACCGCGCTGCCGCGTGGACGGCGGCCGCGCTCTCTTTCAACGCTTCCACCTTGTCGGCAACTTCCCAGGTGAAGCCCTCTTCGGTCCGGCCGAAGTGACCGAACGCCGCCGTCTTGCGGTAAATCGGACGGCGCAGCTTGAGGGTGTCGATGATGCCGCGCGGCGTCAGCGAGAAATTCTCGCGCACCAGTTCGGTAAAACGATCGTCCGCAATCGCGCCGGTGCCGAACGTATTCACCGTCACCGAAACCGGCTCCGCCACGCCGATGGCGTACGCCAGCTGCACTTCCACGCGCGAGGCCAGCTTCGCGGCCACCAGGTTTTTGGCGATGTACCGCGCCATGTAGCAGGCCGAGCGGTCCACCTTCGTCGGGTCCTTGCCGGAGAAAGCGCCGCCGCCATGCCGGCCCATGCCGCCATAGGTGTCGACGATAATCTTGCGCCCCGTCAAACCCGTATCGCCGTGCGGGCCGCCGACCACGAATCGCCCCGTCGGGTTGATGTGGTACTTGGTCTGCGAATCCACCATGCCGGAGGGAACCACCGGGTCGATGATGTGCTTCTTCACTTCGCGGCGCAAATCCTCGATCGAAATCTCCGCGCTGTGCTGGGTTGAGATCACCACAGCCTCGATGCGCTTCGGCTTTCCGCCTACATATTCCACGCTCACCTGGCTCTTGCCGTCCGGCCGCAGGAAGTCCAGAATGCCCTCCCGCCGCGCATGCGACAGGCGCTGCACCAGCTTGTGCGCCATCATGATCGGCAGCGGCATCAGCTCGGCCGTTTCATCGCAGGCGTAGCCGAACATCAGCCCCTGGTCGCCCGCGCCGCCCGTATCCACGCCCATCGAGATATCCGGCGACTGCGACTGGATCAGGTTATGCACGCCGCAGGTGTGGCAATCGAATCCGTACGTGGCGTCGTTGTAGCCCACGTATTCGATGGTGCTGCGCGCGATGCGCGGCACGTCGACGTAGGTCTTGGTGGTGATCTCTCCCGCAACGATACACGTGCCGGTGGTCACCAGGACCTCGCACGCCACCCGCCCGGTGGGATCTTCCGCCAACACGGCGTCCAGAACGGCGTCGGAAATCTGATCGGCGATTTTATCCGGGTGGCCCTCGGTCACCGATTCCGACGTAAACAGGTAGCGTTGATTGTCTGACAAAGCGTCTCCTCCTGCGGTGTTCGTCACTCTAATTTAACATGCGGAGCCGTCCCCGCCTTAGTAGCGGTAGTGCTCCGGTTTGTACGGGCCTTCTGGCGCCACGCCCAGGTATTCGGCCTGTTTCGGCGTCAGCATGGTCAGCTTGACGCCGATCTTTTCCAGGTGCAGCCGCGCCACTTCCTCGTCCAGCTTCTTGGGCAGCGTGTAGACACCGGGCTTGTAGGCATCGCGGTTCTTCCAGAGATCGAGCTGCGCCAGCGTCTGGTTGGCAAAGCTGTTGCTCATCACAAAACTGGGATGACCGGTGGCGCAGCCCAGGTTCACCAGCCGGCCCTCCGCCAGCAAAAACATGCTGTTTCCGTTGGGGAAGGTGTACATGTCCACCTGCGGCTTGATGTTGGTTCGCTGCGCGCCGGAGCCGTTCAGCCGGTCCACTTGAATTTCGTTGTCAAAGTGCCCGATGTTGCACACGATGGCCTGGTCTTTCATTTTGCTCATGTGCTCCAGGGTGATGATGTCGCAGTTGCCGGTGCAGGTCACATAAATGTCGCCGCGGCCCAGCGTGTCCTCAATCGTGGTCACCTCGAAGCCTTCCATCGCTGCCTGCAGAGCATTGATGGGGTCGATTTCCGTCACCACCACGCGCGCGCCCATGCCGCGCAGCGAGTGCGCGGAGCCTTTGCCCACGTCGCCGTAGCCGCAAACTACCGCCACCTTGCCCGCCACCATGACGTCGGTCGCGCGCTTGATGCCGTCCGCCAGCGATTCCCGGCAGCCATAAAGGTTGTCGAACTTCGATTTCGTCACCGAGTCGTTGACGTTGATCGCCGCCACCAGCAGCTGTCCGGCTTCCTGCATCTTGTAGAGCCGATGCACGCCGGTGGTCGTCTCTTCGGATACGCCGCGCCACTCCTGCACCACCGCGTGCCAGTGCTGCGGATTCTCGCCGTGCACTTCCTTCAATAGGTTCTTGATGACGTCCTCTTCGTGGCTGGTCGAAGGCGTGTTCACCCAGCCGCTGCCGTTTTCCAGCTCATATCCTTTGTGGATCAGCAGCGTGGCGTCGCCGCCGTCGTCCACAATCAACTGCGGCCCTTTGCCTCCGGCGTGGCTGAGCGCCATGTAGGTGCACCACCAGTACTCTTCCAGCGACTCGCCCTTCCAGGCGAACACCGGCACGCCGGCGGCGGCGATCGCGGCCGCGGCGTGGTCCTGAGTCGAGAAAATATTGCAGCTCGCCCAGCGCACCGTGGCGCCCAGTTCCACCAGCGTCTCGATCAGCACGGCGGTCTGGATGGTCATGTGCAGCGAGCCTGTGATCCGCACTCCCGCCAGCGGTTTCTCCTTCGCGTATTTCCGCCGGATGGCCATCAGGCCCGGCATCTCGTGCTCGGCGATGGAGATTTCCTTGCGGCCCCAGCCGGCCAACGACATATCGGCAACCTTGTTGGCGGTGGCGTTCTGGTTCAACGTGGCAGTGCTCATTGTATCCCTCGTATCAAGGAATCTTGATACATTGATATTAGAAGATTCAACCGCATGGCGTCAATCCTGAAATCGCTGCGCCTGGCGGCCGATCCCGGCCGGCTGCGCCTGCTCCTCCTGCTCGAGCAGGAAGAGCTTTCCGTCGCCGAACTTCAGGACATCGTGGGCAAGCCCCAAAGCCAGGTATCCACCCACCTCGCGCAACTGAAGCAAGCCGGCCTGGTTGCCGACCGCCGCACCGGCAAGAACGCGTTCTACCGCCTCAACGCCCCCGCCGGCCTGGTGGCCATCCTCCGGCAGGCGGCAGCCGAGGTCCCCGAAGCAGCCCAGGACCGCGCCGCCCTGCGCCCTGTCCTGCGCAAGCGCCAGGACAAGATGCGCCGCTACTTCGACGAGCTGGCGGGAAAGTTCGGCCGCCAGTACGTGCCCGGCCGGTCGTGGAAGGGGATTGCGGAAGCGCTGCTCAGCCTGATGCCGCCGCTCGTCATTGCCGATCTTGGCGCGGGCGAGGGCACCATTTCCCAGCTGCTGGCGCAGCGCGCCCGGCGTGTGATAGCCATCGACAACGCGCCGAAAATGGTCGAATTCGGCGCCGCGCTGGCGCGCAAAAACGGCATCGCCAACCTGGAATACCGGCTCGGCGACCTGGAAGCCGTGCCCATTCGCACTGCCACCGTCGACCTGGCCTTCCTCAGCCAGGCGCTGCACCACGCGGCGCACCCGCAGCGCGCCATCGCCGAAGCCTGGAGAATCCTCAAGCCCGGCGGCCGCGCCGCCATCCTCGACCTCAACCGCCACAACTTCGAGGAAGCCCGCGAAATGTACGCCGACCTTTGGCTTGGGTTTACCGAATTCGACCTCGAACGCTTCCTGAAAGATGCCGGCTTCCGAAACGTGGAAACCGCCATTGTGCATCGCGAGACCGAAGCGCCGTACTTCGAGAGCATCCTCGCCACGGGAGAGAAGCCCAAGTAGGGCATGCTCTCGGCTCAGCAGGCTCGACAGCCTGCGCGACTCGATGCAGAATGCCTCTGCCGGACTCTTTGAGCAATCTCGGCTTCTTGCCCGCCTGGCAACACTCCGCCTCCGGCAGTGCTCGCGCCTGTGTTTGCCTGAAGGTCCGGGATTACTACTGGGCCTGCCGCGCGCCAAAACCCATGCCGTGGCCGCTGGTCACGGTATAGTCCGCCGGCGCCTGGAATAGAGAAGCGTCCGGCTCGGTCCGCGTGAGATTCGTCAGCTGCGTCACCGTGGTGCCGAATCGCGGATCGCTGGTCTTGATCATCACCGGGACTTTGAGATCGCTCGATACCCAGGTCTCCCGCACGACTTGAATGGGCTGCGCATTGCCCATGGCTCCGGCCGGAATGGTGCGCGTCATGCGCGTCCCGGCAGCCGCCGCGCCGTTCAGCGTCTGCGTCCCCAGGTCTTCCTTCACTACATCGGCGGAAGCTTCGCGAAGGGCCGGGCCGCGAGCGGTGCCCGCGCTATGAGTGCCTGCCGGAGGTTGCCGCATCGCCATTTCGGAGACGGTCTTGGCCTGCGGATTCACCCTCCGCACAACCTGCGCCACCGGGTCGACAATCGTCACCATGGTGCGGCTGCCCTGTCCATTGCCCGCCCAGGTGGTCTCTTCGCGTACCCGCCCCTGACTGTCACGAAACAGGTTGACCTGCTCCTGCCGCTGGATCACATTGCCATTGGCAAGTGTTTGCTGGTGCACGGTCACTTCGACCGCGGAAAACGGCGCGCCGGTCACCGTGGCGCCGTGCATCAGGCTCCTGGCTCCCATTTCCGGTCCGGGCCCGCCGAATCCCATCCGGCCGCCGCGCGGCCCCTGGGCCAATAGCGTTCCGGCTGCCACCAGTGCAATCACAACGGCATTTCTCATCACTAGGAAACCTCCACTCGATAGAGGATTGCCCGAAAAGGGCGGAAAGTTCCCTCAGAAACAGCGCTTGGGAGGAATTATCGGGAGCGGCACGCCAAAAAAGAGGGGGCAGGCCCTTCCCTGCCCCCAATTGGTGCCATCCTCCTCGGATCCTGCCGCCTGCTATCGCTGCCGGTAGCGACGAAATGCCACGCCTGCCAGTATCAGTGCTCCGCCCAGCAAAGCCGTGCCTGGTTCCGGCGTGCCCGCGCTGGGAGTGTATTGCAGAAACTCCTGTGGCGCCCCCGAGCTGGCGTACTGGCTGTAGCCGGAGTTCGCGTCGGGCATATAAATATTGGTGCTCGCGTAGAGCGCGTTCAGCCACGCTGCGCTGGCGGTCGACAGAGTCTGCTGCGCCGCCGTAATGTCCGCCTGAGCGTTCGAGTCCAGCGAACTCGCCGGCAGCTGCGAAGGATCGAGCGTGCTCCAGATCGCTGCCTGATAATCTCCAATCTGCGTTCCGGTCGGACTGCTCGCGGTCGCTAAGTCATACACCAGCACCGCGGCCTGTTCATACAGCGGACCCATCTCGAGAGGAAACCGCACCGGAGCCGAATTACCCAGCGGAATGTCCGCGCTCAAAGTTGAGTAGTCATAGATCAGCGGATCCGAACCGTTGAAGACGGTGGCCGACATGTGATCGGCGAAGTCATCGCAGATCAGGTATTGACTCGGGATTCCGTTGATCGTCGCAGTCGCGAAGCCGGCGTAGTAAGTGTCTCCCTCCAGGCTTACTGTGGAGGCGGGTAGGGCGGTGAAAGTCACCGACACCATGGTAGTGGCAGAGCACACCAAGGCCGTCAAAAGCACCAGAGGAAAGAGTCTGCGCAAAAGCATGAATACGTTTACCTTTGATTAATTGTATGGAGCCGAACATAACTAATGGTAGTATCCTCGGTACTGACTTTCGTCTACTTAGGTAACAGGACTCTCGCGCGGAAGGTGATTAGGGCTAAAGGATTCGGAATTAAGGATAAGTCCGATCGGCCACAGAGAAACCTGAATTAGAAGCTCCGATAAGTCGTAGTCTCAACCTTCGACGCCCTTTCGGGGAAGATGCAAGCCTCGCCCGCCCGGTCCAAACCAGCGTGAGGGGTCGTTCCGGGATGGGTGCAGGCGTTGAGAACGCGGGTTGCCGTAGCCCGCTGCCCTCGGCCAGAGGTACGAAGCTTCCCTGAACCGCGCGTTCCACCTTCGCAACTCCACCGCTGGAGCCGATTCCGCTGTAGATTAGGACTATGGCGATGCGAGCGGCCGGGATGCTGGCCGCGCTGGGTTGGGTTTCGGGTTGGTGTGCGCCGGCGCCGCAGGCGTGGGTGCCGATGCGCTGGCCCTGGCAGGACGCGAGGTCGCTGGAATTGCTGGCCGGCACCCCCATCAACTGCCTCCTGCTGGAAACCTATTCCCCCGAACTGGTTACCGCCGCGTCCAAGCGCGGCCTGGTAACGCTGGCGCAGATCGCGCCTGGTGGCGACGCGGTGGCCGAAGCCCGCGGAGCTCTGGCCCGCGGCGTGAGCGGCATCGTCCTGGAAGGTTCCTTCGCCGAAGGCATCCCTGCCGCCGTGCGGGCCGCGGCAGGCTCGGCGCCGGTGGTTGAGATCACGGCGCGCAACCGGCTCGCGCTCGGTTCGTCAGCCCAGGTGCTCGCCACCGATCAAGGTGTCTGGCCGGGCATTCCCGCCGAAGACGGCGGCCACAGCAAGATGGCCGGCCCGAGCGGCTCGGCCTGGATCAACACCAACACCGGTTTCATCCGCGCGGTGCGGGCCTGGGGCGACGCCGCCGTTTGGCTGGCCAATGCGCCGCCCGCCGGCGAAGTGGTCACTGCCGAACGGTATCTGCAGGCTATCGCCGACGCCGCCATTTCCGGCGGCCGCTGGGTGATCGCGCTCGACCACGGCTTCGCCGGGCGGCTGGCCGCCGGAGATGAAAACGCGCGTGCCGGCTGGCAGCGCATGGCCGGGCTGCTGGCGTATTTCGAGCGCCACCCCGAGTGGCGCGCGATGCGTGCGGCCGGCAAGCTGGCGCTGGTGCAGGATCCGGCTAAAGGCGGCCTGCTCTCCGGCGGCATCCTCGACATGATCGCGGTGAAACACACCCCGGTGACGCCCGTACCGCCGCAGCGGTTGACGCCGGAAGCGCTCGCCGGCACCACGGTAGCGGTGGACGTGGATGCAGGCGCGCTGACCGCGCCCGACCAAACCGTTCTGCGGGACTTCGCCCATGCCGGCGGCACGGTGCTCACCAGCCCCACCGGCTTTAAGGACGAACGCCCTCCGGGAGACAGCATCACCCTGACCAAAGCCGAGCTCGAGCGGTTCAACGACATCTGGCACGATGTGAATTCACTGGTGGGCCGCGAGAACCTCGGCGTCCGCCTCTTCAACGTGTCTTCCATGCTCTCCAACGTGCTCGCCTCCGCCGACGGGAAGACGGAAATCGTTCACCTGGTGAACTACTCCGACTACGCGGTGGAAAACGTCACCGTGCAATTCCTCGGCAACTACCGTCATGCCACCCTGCTGACCCCCGACGGCGGACAGAAGGCCCTGGAAGTCTACCCGGCAGACGAAGCTTCCGCCGTGGACATCGACAAGGTGGCGGTGTGCGCCACCATCAAACTGGAGCCATAACCCATGATCACTCGCAGAGAATGGATCGCCATGATCGGAGCAGCGCCGCTGGTGCGGAGCGCTGCGGCAGCCGCTGCGCCGGCATCGCCGGTCTCGATCGCCCGCTGCGCCTCCTATAACGAGGACGTGACCGCGCATCTGGCCGCCATGTTCGACCAGCTGGGCGGCCTCGAGCGGTTGGTGCGCGACAAGACGGTGACCATCAAGGTCAACATGACCGGCGGCCCCGGAACGCGCTTCCGCGGAAAGGCTCCCGCGCTCACTCATTACACGCATCCGAAAGTGCTCGGCTCGGCCGCTTACCTGATGGGCCGGGCGGGCGCGAAGCGCATCCGGTTCGTCGAGAGTTCCTGGGCCTCGGCAGGGCCCCTGGAAGAGTCGATGCTCGATGCCGGTTGGAGCGTGCGCCAATTGCAGGCCGCTGCGCCCGTGGTGGAATTCGAAAACACCAACGCCCTGGGCAAATACAAGCGCTACGCGCGCTTCCCGGTACCGGGCCAGGCGTATATGTACCCCGCCTACGATTTGAACCAGGTCTTTGAAGAGACCGACGTGATGGTGAGCATGGCCAAGCTCAAGAACCACGCGACGTGCGGCGTCACGCTATCGCTCAAGAACTGCTTTGGAAACCTGCCTGCCTCGATCTACGGCGACGATGCGGGCAAGAACGAGCCGAACGAAAGGCCGACCAGTGGCCGCGACCAGGTGGGCCACGAGGGCAACCGGCAGCCCTCGAAATCGGCGCCGCAGGAGCTCCATTTCGGCGCCAGCCATGATCCCGGCTACCGCGTGCCGCACATCGTGGCGGACCTGGCTGCCGCGCGTCCCATCCACCTGGCGATCATCGACGGCGTGGAGAGCGTCGCCGGCGGCGAGGGCCCGTGGATCGGAGGCCTCCGGCTGGTCCAGCCCGGCGTCTTGATTGCCGGCCTGAATCCGGTGTCGACCGATGCAGTCGCCACCGCCGTGATGGGCTACAACCCGCGCGCCGTGCGCGGCACCGCCCCCTTCCGCCAATGCGACAACACGCTCCTGCTGGCCGAAGCGCATGGCGCCGGCTCCGCCGATCTCAGCCGAATCGACGTCCGCGGCCTCCCGCTCGCGCAGGCGCTGTATAAGTTCGAGGGCTAGCCCGCCGCGCCCTCACCCAAACTGGGACAGGCGCTTCCGCCTGTCAACCGGCATCGCCGCCCAGAAGCCGTTCGCGAACCAGAGGCCAGCGCGCGCGGCGCGGCGAGCGGCTGAGGTCCCGGCAAACGAGCAGTTCCCGGCGCCGCGCTAGCCGATCACCACGAGATGTCTACCACCTGCCGGGTGTAGAACGGAGCCACGGTGTGGCGGAACCTGGCGCCCGAACCGTCCAGGGCCGAAGCGACGGCACAACGCATCTCCTGTGGCGTATAAGATCGGCGGATCGACGTAACCCCGTCTAGGGCGTTCAGGCTGCCCAAAAGCGGGCAGACGAAAGTTCGGAACAGCGCCAACGGAAGACGGTGGCGAACGAGGTCGAACACGATGAAGCGGCGGCTGGAGCGGGACACGTTTCGGATCAGCCGGATGAGATCGCCCTCGGAAAGATGGTGGACCATGTAAACGGCGACCGCGACATCCGCCCGCGGCAGCGGTTCGGTCACGGCGTCACCGGTGAGTATCGGTACGGGTGTGGCGGCGGGGGCCGGAAGCAGGTCGATTCCGATGACCTCAGCGCCAAGTCGCCGGCGAATTTCCTGAAGCAGGCCGCCGTGGCCGCAGCCGATGTCGAGCACCCTGCGAATCGGCATTGGATCCTGACGCAGCAGCCGCAATAGCGCTGCCGTATTGCCGAGCCAGCGATGCGTCTGTTGCAGCTCCCTGTGGGCCCGTGCAACCGTCTCTTCAGACAGCGAAGGGTCCTCAAGCATCTCGCGATCGACAGAACGGCCCAGGCTCCCCAGTTCGGCCAGCCGCGGAAGCCAGTGTCGCGGCGGCGCGTCATAGGACGATCCGTGGTCACGAGTCTTCAATCCGCCAACCCCATCCGGGAACCGGGGCGGTTGTCCCGATCGCGCCAGTCAGTGGAAGCATCGGGCTCACCCACCGGCCTGTTGGCGCAGTTTCGTACGGAAGTGATCGCCGTGGACAGGGACCGCACCTAGACTGAAACGATTCTAGGCCTTTCCCACTCGCGCTGGGGATCCGTCCGGCAACAGGGACATTTGCACGTGCGCGAAGGGCGGCAGTCTACTCAGAGGACGGCTGGGCGAGTGCGAACATCCCTCAGGCGCCGGCCCGGCGTCACAGTTCCAGCTTGCCCTGGTAGACCATCTCGTCCGGCGTGAAATCCTGGGCCAGCTTCAGCCGGCCGATCTCGGCATCGAATCCGAGGCGCTTGTCTTTGCGCGAAATCTCGTTGGCCCGCGGGAACAGATACACGATTACCGGTCCGTCGTCGCGCATCAGCACTTCCACGCTGGAAGGCTTCAAATCTTTCTTCCCGTCGCGCTTGATGGCCGCGTGATTCTTCAGTTCCGCGCCCAGGCTGTCGGGATCCCCGTGGAGCGCGCCACCGGGCAGGCCGTACACGGCGATGGCGTAATGGTCTTCGTCCGCGGACGGCGCGTTCATCTCGTGAACGATCACCTCGGCGGAGCTGACCGGCAGCGCGCTAATCCACCGCAGCGTCAACGCCGGTATCGGGCCCTGGTCCTGACTCCCGCTATCGCTTGCGCCGCGCCCCATGCCGCCGTGCCGCCCCATCCCCGGCAGTCCGATGCCGACCCCGCCGATCCCGATGCCGCCCGGGCTCATTCCGACGCGCGACTGCCCGAGCCTGCTGGTGCCATCCGGCGTCGGCGTCACCGTCTTGGCCCAGGGCGAGTCGGTGAGCACCTGCCGCGCCTCCTCGACCGTCCAGTTCGCGATCAGCTTGTCCTTCCAGACCTGCGCATCCGCGGTCACCGCTGCGCCGCCGGCGGCCATCAACGCAATCCAGGCACACGCATGTCGACTGAGCATCCACTCTGTTAAACGCGGGCCGCTCGCCGCCGGTTGCGAACCAGACGTGTGCAGGGTTGCGCAGAAAACTCCGGGCTTCGCCCGGTTGGGCCGATTGGGCAATCGGCCCGCAGGTTACCAACCTGCCCCACAACGTTATAATTCGAACCAGTGGGAGGCACGCGCCCACTCCGGGAATCCGCGCTGCCGGGTTCGCGCGCCAAAGAGAGCATCGTGCGCTATTTCCTTCTTCTCATTGCCGCGTTCGCCGCGCCGTCCCAGACCAACGAAGTAACCACTCGCGAAGAGACGCCCACTTTTCAATCGAGCGTCAACCTGGTGCGCATTCCGGTCGTGGTGCGCGACAAACAAGGGCGCTCCACCGGCACATTCCATAAGGAGGACTTTCAACTCACCGACCGCGGCAAACAGCAATACATTTCCCAGTTCGCCCTGGAAGGCGGTGAATCCGCCGTAGGGGCCGGGCATGCCCGGCCCGCCGCACCCGAAACGGAGATCGCCGGCGGCCTGCCCTCGGCGGCTGGCACCGCGCGCGTCGTTCCCACCCACTTCGTGGCTTTCGTCTTCGATGACGCCCATCTCAAACTCGAAGATCTCACCAGCGCCCGCGTGGCTGCGTTGCAGTACATCGAGCACGGCAATCCTCCGCAGCAGCGCATCGCCCTGCTCACCCTCTCCGGACGGTTGTCGCTCGAATTCACCGATGACCTGGCGAAGTTTCGAGCGGCGCTGATGAATGTCGCGCCCGTGCCGCCTCACGTGCATTTCCCTCCCGCCACCTTGTGGGCTGCGGACCAATGGTTGAACCGCGAAGGGGGCAACCCCGATCCCAAATCCTCCCCGCTGCTGGCGTCGCAGACCTTCATCACCATGCATTGCCTCCAACTGCCCGATGAGGCCATTGCGTCCGCTACCTCGATCGCGATATCCACTCTCCACGCCGTCGCCAGTGAAGGCGCGAGCGACGCCATGTACGCCTTCCGCACCCTCAACAACATAGTCCGGCTGCTCGGTTCCATGCCCGGCGACCGGGTTATTGTATTCGTGTCGCCCGGCGTCTTTCTCCCCGTCGAGTTGCAGAAGGAACTCAGCCAGTCGATTGATCGCGCCACGCGCGCCGGCGTCATCATCAACACCCTGGACGCGCGCGGCGTGTACGCGCAGAACCCTGCCGGGGAGATCGGCGGCGATGTTCCTCCCGTGTGCGGACCGGCCGCGGCCGTCATCGTGGGTGAAAAGCAGAACGAAAACACCTCGCAGGGGCTGATTCTGGGAGATCTGGCGGATGGCACCGGCGGCACCGCCGTCGCTCAGAACGATTTTCCAGACGCGTTCAAGCGCCTTTCCAACCCGCCCGAATCCGTGTATTATCTGGGCTTTTATCCGCGGGACCTCAAGCCCGACGGCAGGTACCACGAGATCAAGGTGACACTGGCCAACAGCAAGGGCCTGTCGGTGCAAGCCCGCAAGGGCTACTGGGCGCCGTCACAGGAGGAGAGCTCTGCCGCGACGGCCAGCCGCGAAATCGGCGAGGCTGTGTTCTCCCGCGATGAGCAGCGCGACCTGCCCATCGACATTCACACCGAGTTCTTCAAGACGACGGCCACCGACGCCAGCCTGACCGTCACCGCCCATCTCGACATCCGCCCGCTTCCGCTGCGCAAGGAGGCCGACCGCAGCCGCGACGACGTGACCCTCGTCTGCGCCCTGTTCGATGGCAATGGTAACTACCTGAGAGCCATCCAGAAGGTGGTGGAGCTGCGGCTGAAAGATGAGAGTCTCGCGCGCCGCCTTGCCCGCGGTGTCACCGTCACCAGCGATTTCAACGTGGCGAGCGGCCCCTACCTGATTCGGATCGTCGTCCGCGACGCGGAAGGCCGCCAGATGGCCACTGCCAACGGCACAGTGGAGATCCCATGAAAGTGCCGGACCTGTGGCGCCGGTATTCCTGTGCAGGCGCGCTCTTCCTCTGCGCCCCGCTGCTTGCCCAAACGAGCGCACCGGCCGCCACGGCGCCCCTCAAAATCAAGTCCGAATCGCGGCTGGTGCTGGTGGATGCGGTGGTCACCGGAAAGAAGGACGCGCCCGTCCACGGCCTGGCCGCGACCGATTTCCACGTCTTCGAAGATGGCAAGGAACAGGCCATCAGCGTGTTTCAGAGTCGCGGCGGACCCGCGGCGCAGGGCATACCGCAGCAACACCTCCTTCTGCTTTTTGACGGCAAGTCCAACGACGATCTGAAATCCATCCAGCAGCCCGCCGCCCGGTTCATCGCCGACAACGCCGGGCCAGACCGGTTGATGTCGATCGCGTATTACAGTTCCGGGTGCATGACCATCGCGACGCAATTCACCGCCGACGTCGTGCAACTCCAGCGCGCGCTCGGATCGCTCACCAGCCTGCTGCGCTGCGGCAGCGTCCCCGATCCATACGGCGATCTCCAGGCGCTCTACTACGCGCAGCTGGCGAAGGACCTGGCGCACGTGCCCGGCCACAAAGTAGTGGCGCTGTTTTTGCCCGGCGCTGCGCCGGACGCCGGCGCTGGAGGCGATTGGGCCGCTTCCGGGCACGAAGGGATCAGCCGCAGCATCGATCCGGCATTCGGTTCGAAAGATCCAGGTTCGCGCGCGTCCCAGCTTTCCGGGCTGACGCCTGGGATCGCCGCGCCGCAGAGGAACGCCGGCAAGGACGCGTTCGGCATGGAAGCGGAGTTTCGCAAGGCGGATGTCTCCGTCTATCCGGTGGAAGCGCAGTCCGGCGCGCGCACTCCGGGCTGGGCGCTGCATCTGGCCGACGCCACCGGCGGCCATGAACTGAACCGCGGCAACGATGTGGTGGCCGCTTTCCAGTTGCTGGCCCGCGAGCAGGACGACGCCTACACCCTCGGCTACGCGCCGCAAGAATCGCCGGAGGGAAGCTGCCATGCCCTAAAGGTCACGGTCGAGCGGCGCGACGCGAGAGTGCGCGGGCGCAGTTTGTATTGCAATGTCCGCGAAGTCAGCCTCGCCGCCGCCAATCCGCTGGAGAGGGAGTTGGAGACACTGGCGGACTCGGCTCACGCCGTCGTCGCCGCGGCGCCGGCTTCGGCGCCTTTCTTCTATGAGCCCAACGGCGTGGCGCGCGTCAACCTGGCGCTTGAAATTCCCTCGACAACGCTCAGCCTTGCTTCGGTGAACGGAAAGCTTCATGCCGAGATGGACGTGCTCGGGCTGGCGTACAACCTGGGAGACGAAGTGGCTGCGCGATTCAGCGACACGGTGAAATTTGATTTCGACAGCCGCCGGCAGTTCGACGATTTTCTGCAGCACCCATTCCATTACGAGCGCCAGTTCAAGATCGCGCCGGGCAATTACCGCTTCAAGCTGGTTTTCCGTTCGGCCACGGACCGTTTCGGCGCCATCGAGGTACCGCTGGCGATCGGTCCTTTCGATGCCCGGAAGCTCAGTCTGAGCGCCATCGCCCTCAGCCGCGACGTACAGCCCGTTTCCGACGAGGCGGAGCAGGAAGAGATCGATGCCGGGAAAAGACCGCTGGTCTTCCGCGGCACGCGGATCACCGTCTCCGGCTCCGACCTATTGTCGAAGGCAGGCGTCGCCGAAGCCTATTTTGAAATCTACCAGCCGCCCGCGGCGGGCGCGCAACTGGGCCATCTCACTATGCGCTTGCGCCTGCTCGACGCCCGGACCGCCGCGCAAACGTGGGCATCGGGTGAAATCGATTTGAGCGCCCTGCCCAAGTCCGCCGGCGGTATGATTCCGGTCGCACTCAAGCTGCCGGTCGCTTCGCTTCAGCCGGGCGCCTATCAAGCCGAGTTCACCGTGAAGGATACCGCCGGTGCCCAAGCCGCCCGGAGCATCCAGTTCCGAGTCGAGTGAAGCGTGAAGTCGAGGCAGCCGTTTTCACGGTAGGACAGACGATCGGTTTGTGTCGTCTGTCATTTGTTTTTGGGTTCGGCACCCCGAAAATGACAGACCACGAAAACCGATAGTCCGTCCTACCGGCCGCAAAAGAACGGGGACGTTGGGAGACAATTTAGCCGAAAGGCCGGGGAAAAAATGAATAAGGCTCGTTGCGGGTGGCCGGGGCTTCGCGGACTTATCGCCGTGCGTATCGGCCACCCGATGAATTGGGCAGGAACTTCGATGTATTGGCTCGCTTTAATGGCTCAGCATTACGGTGGCGATTCGTTCCTTGCTCTCTGATATCCGGCGGGCGGCAATCAAGGCTATCCGTATACCGTCGGCGGTTATGAATTCCAGAAGGTGGGTATCTGCTTGACTCAGGTAGCCCCTAGGGATTGTGG
>CAZZHN010000093.1:0-17276 GCA_964654065.1 uncultured Solibacteraceae bacterium | reverse complement strand
GCCCAACCTGCACAAGATCGCGCGCGAATTCGTCCTGCTGGACAATTTCTACGTGAACGCCGACGTCAGTGCGGACGGGCACAACTGGTCGACCGCGGCCATCGCGCCCGATTATGTCGTCAAGCTCTGGCCGAACGAGTATGCACACCGGGGCAAGGGTTACGACTTTGAAGAGCAGGATCCGGCCTCACTGCCGCCTGCAGGATACCTGTGGACGAACGCCCATCTGGCCGGGCGCAGCATCCGCAATTTCGGCTACATGGTGGATAACAAGAAGGGCGCGCCGGCAGACGCCGACCAGATTACCGGCGTGCGCGACCCGGTGCTGGCGAAGGCGACCAACCGGAAATATCCAGGATTCGACTTGAGCATTCCGGATGTCGAGCGGGCCAGAGTTTTTCTGCAGGAGTTCGCCGGGTACGAGCAGAGCGGCACCATGCCGGAACTGATCGTCATGCGCCTCGGCAACGATCACACGTCGGGAACTTCACCGGGCAAACTGGCGCCTCTCTCCATGGCGGCCGATAACGACTACGCGCTGGGGATGATTGTAGAAGCGGTATCCAAATCGAAGTTCTGGACCAGCACGGCGATCTTTGTGGTGGAGGACGACGCCCAGAACGGCCCGGACCACGTGGATTCGCACCGCTCGCCTGCGTTTGTGATTTCGTCGTACGTGAAACGCCACCAGGTGGATAGCACGATGTACAACACGGCGTCCGTGCTGCGCACCATGGAGTTTCTGCTGGGGATGAAGCCTATGACGCATTTCGATGCCGGCGCCCGGCCGATGGCCTCGGTGTTTCAGCCGATGCCGGATGCGGCTCAGTATGCAGCCGAGAAGCCGCGAATCCCGCTCACCACCAGGAATCCTGCCAATGGACCGGGAGCCGAAGCGTCAATTCATATGGATTTCGACGAGGCCGATAAGAATGACGACGACGAGCTGAACGACGTGTTGTGGCGTGCCATCCGCCGCAGCGAACCGCCGCCGCCGGCGCGCAGCTTCTTCGGGAAATAGCGCGCGGGCTGCGCGCGGGATCCTGCGCTACGTGGGCGCCGGGTTTTGCCATAGGACTTTCGACATGCCGCAAATCTACCTGTGCTTCCTCTGGCACATGCACCAGCCGTTTTATAAAGACCTGGCGTCGGGCGAATACAAACTGCCGTGGACGCGCATGCACGCGCTGAAGGATTACTACGGCATGACGCGCATCCTGGAGGAGTTTCCGCGCATCCGCCAGACCTTCAACCTGGTGCCTTCGATGATGGCCCAGGTAGCGGAGTACGCCGCGGGGGCGGCCCGCGATCCGTTTCTCGAAGCCGCGCTGAAACCGGCCGAAGCTCTCACCGACGCCGACCGGGCTTTTCTGCTGCGCCACTCCTTCTATTCGGATCCGCAGCACATGATTTACCGGTATCCGCGCTACGGCGAGCTATTCGATGCGTGGCAGTCGCAAAGAAATGCGGGGGCGCGGGCCCTGTTCGGGCCTCAGGATTTCCGCGATCTGCAGATGTGGTCGCAGCTTGCCTGGTTCGACGAGGAATTTCAGGACCACGACGAAGAGGTGCGCGAATGGCTGCGGCGCGGGCGCAATTTCACGCCCGCCGACCAGGCGCGGATGGGCGCCAAGCAGCGCGAGATCGTGGCCCAGGTGGCGCCGGAGTACAGGAAGCTGGCGTCGTCGGGGCAAATCGAGATCTCGACCACGCCCTACTATCACCCCATTCTTCCGCTGGTGTGCGATTCGGCGATCGCGGGCGTTTCCCATCCCGGCGTGCCACTGCCGCCGCGGTTTCGCTATCCGGGCGATGCGCGCAAGCAGCTGGAAATGGCGCGCGAGTTCATCGTGCAGACTTTCGGTACCGCGCCAGCGGGGCTGTGGCCGTCTGAAGGTTCCGTCTCCGACGAGGTCTTTACCCTTGCCTCCGAGCTGGGATACCGCTGGGCAGCGACCGACAGCGGAGTACTCAACCGCACGCTGGGCCGCGGCGTGGGTGTGGATGGACTGTACCGGCCTTACCGCTGGCAGCAGGGCGGGCGCTCGCTGGGGGTGATCTTCCGCGATCACTATCTCAGCGACCTGATTGGCTTCGTGTACTCGAAAATGGATGCCGCTGGCGCGGCCGACGATTTTCTGAAGCGCATTCGCGAGAACTGCGCTGGCATCCTGAGCACAGGCCGCGACGCTCTGGTGCCGATTATTCTTGATGGCGAAAATGCCTGGGAGTACTTCGACCGCAACGGGCGCCCCTTTTTGCGTGAGCTTTACCGGCGAATCCAGGACGACGGGCAACTGAGCGCGGTGACGGTCAGCGAAGCATTTGACCGGCTGGCCTCGGAGCCGCTGGGCGGCATCTTCCCCGGCTCCTGGATCAACGCGAACTTCGATGTCTGGATCGGCGCAGAGGAAGACAACCAGGCCTGGTCCCAACTTTTGCGCGCCCGCGAGACGTTCGATTCGGCGCCGGCGGTGAGCGATGAGAAGCGCGGGATGGCCTACGAAGAACTGCTCATCGCCGAGGGCAGCGACTGGTGCTGGTGGTACGGGCCGGAACACGAATCGGCAAACCGCCCGGAATTCGACCAGCTCTACCGCAGCCACCTCGCCAACGTCTATCGCTTCCTGGACCTGATGCCGCCCGAAGAGCTGTCGCGGCCCATCCTGCGCATCGCGGTGCCGGCCGTATTGGTGGCGCCGTCAGGGCCGATCCGGCCGGTGATTGATGGCGAAGTGACCTCCTATTTCGAGTGGATGGGCGCCGGCGTTTACCACGTGGATGAGCGGAGCGGCTCCATGCACGGCAAGAAGTTTCTGGTGAAGGAGGTTTTCTTCGGCTCCGACGGGCAGGACTTTTACCTGCGGATCGACCTGAACCCGGGGTACGAGCAGACTCTGGGCCGGATGGAGGCGCGGTTCACCGGCCAGACGCAGGATGGCGCGCGCTCGAGCCAGGTCACGATCGGCTTCGACCACGGCGTGGCGAAACCGGTGGATTTGAAGCTGGCCGTTGCGGCGAATGGCGCGGTGGAATGCGCGTATTCGCGGGTACTGGAAGCTAGAATCTCGCTTGCGGCGATGGGAATCGCCGGCAGCCAGGGCTTACGCTTTCAATTCTCCCTGTGGGAGGGCGGCCTTCCAGTCGACGCTGTGCCGCAGCAGGGTTGGCTGGAGATGAAAAGCGTCGCCCCGGCCCAGTTCGGCGAATGAGGGCTTCTTTAGGGGCCGGTCCGAACAGACCGGCGGCGAAGACCGCCGGCGCTACAACGAGATATTCGTCTGCAGCCGCGCGGGAGGTTGTCGCCGCCGGTATTTTCTTGGCATCACCCGATCGATTCGCGCGCCACGGGTACGGTCGAACCCTTGCCGCCGGCCCAATCGAGAAACAGCCGCATGCCCTGGTAGTCGCGCGGACCGAGCTCGTGCACGATGTGGCGGGTGAGATACTCCCGCGCCAGTTCCGGTGCGAAGCCGCGGCGCGGCGCTTCCGCCGCCACGATCTCCTCGATATGCTCCAGGCCAAAACGGCAAGAGTCGCGGAAGGCTTTGGCGACTGAGTCGCTGGCCACGCCCTGGCGCGCCGCCCACACGGCGAACACCATGGGATAGCCGGTCATTTCCACCCAGTCCGCACCCAGGTCCCTGACCTGGTAGGGCAGGCGGGCCGGGTCTATGCGCAATGCGGGATCGCCGATAATGAGCGCGGCATCGGCTGCGGCGAGCATCGCATCCAGGTCCGGCGCGTGCGGCAGCAGCTTTGGTCGCGCGCCGTACTTCCGCTCCAGGATGAGGCGCGCCAGCTCCACGGATGTGCGCGAACTCGAGTCCGCGGCCAGCGTGCGCACCTCGCTCAACGGCCTGGAAGCCACCAGCAGGATACTGCGCACGGGCCCATGGCAGGCGATTCCCGCGCCGGGCAGAATGTCGAGCGGCTGACGGGTGAGTTCGAAGGAAGGCACGATGCCGATGTCCGCCGCGCCCGAGGCCAGCGCGTCGGCACACTCGGAAGGAACCCGGAACTCCAGCTCGAACAGCCCACGCTGCGGCCCGTGCAGCATGCCCCAGACTAGCGGAGAGGTATTCAGGAAGCTGACCGCGCAGACACGCGGCTTGGAAGAACTCTGGAGGCTCAATCTTCGAGTGTACCCTAGCGGCAGACGCAGGGCGCGCTATTGTCCAAGCTACAATGGTACGGAAGTTCGAAATCCATGTTCACGCCTTGTCGATCCGGGAACTGATGCTATCGCTTTTGCGGGTTGCATCCAGAGTTCGCTCAATCTCATGCCCGTCTTCACTCCAGAGCATGGTGGGGCAATAGGAATCCCGGCATGGTCCGCGGCCTGATCGATTTTGCTCTCAACAATCGCTTCCTGGTCACCCTAGCGGCTTTCCTTTTGCTGATCTGGGGCGCCATCTCATTCCATAACCTTCCGGTTGAGGCCTATCCGGACGTTGCCAACAATTACGTGCAGGTAATCACCCAGTGGCCGGGCCATGCCGCGGAAGAAGTGGAGCAGCAAGTCACCATTCCGATCGAAATCGTGATGAACGGCATCCCGCACCTGGAGCACCTGCGCTCGACCTCTTTGTTCGGGCTGTCCAGCCTCATGCTCATTTTCGACGACGAATCGAGCAACGACTGGAATCGGCAGAAGGTGCTGGAGCGCCTCTCGCAGCTCAGCCTGCCCACCGGACTGCAGCCGCAGATTGGATCCGACTACAGCCCGGTTGGCCAGATTTACTGGTACACGCTGAAGAGCACCAACCCGCAATATGATCTGATGGAGCTGAAGGCGCTGGAAGACTGGACGCTGGAAAAGCAGTTCAAATCGGTGCCTAACGTCGTCGATGTCGTCAGCTTCGGCGGCACGACGCGGGAATACCAGGTGCTGCTCGATCCGAACCAGCTGGTGTCCTACGGCCTGAGTATCGCCCAGGTGGAGCAGCAACTGGCGAATAACAACGTCAACGCGGGCGGCAGCTTTGTGGAAGCCGGCCTGCAGCAGATCAACGTGCGAGCTGTCGGGCTGGTGCGCAGCGTCGACGACATCGCAAAGACTGTGATCAAGACGGTGAATGGAACGCCGATCCGGGTGAGCGATCTCGGCACGGTCTCGCAGGGGCCGAAAATCCGGCTGGGGCAGATCGGCAAGGCGATTCACCGCGGCGACGGGAAGGTGATCGACAACGCCGATGTTGTCGAGGGCATCGTGCTGCTGCGCAAGGGCGCCGACGCTGACGGGGTTCTGGACGCCATACACGCCAAGGTGCGCGAGTTGAACCAGCATATTCTGCCGCCAGGGGTCCAGGTGGTTCCGTTCCTGGACCGCAGCAGCCTGGTGCACCTCACCACGCACACCGTTCTTCACAACCTGACCGAAGGCATCGTGCTGGTGGCTCTGATCCTCTTCCTGTTCCTGGGCAATGCCCGCGGCGCCCTCATCGTCGCGCTCACCATCCCGTTTTCCCTACTGTTCGCCGCGATTTGCCTCAACCTGAACCACATTCCCGCCAACCTGCTCTCGCTGGGAGCGCTCGATTTCGGCATGGTCGTGGAGGGCGCGGTCGTCATCGTGGAGAACATCGTGCGTTATTTGGGCCGCCGCGACGGCGTGTCGCCGATCGGGCCCGTGCGGGCGGCGGCCCACGAGGTGCAGCGGCCGGTGTTCTATTCGATCGGCATCATCATCACCGCCTACCTGCCCATCTTCACCCTCCAGCGCGTAGAGGGCCGGTTGTTCAAGCCCATGGCGTGGACAGTTTCGTTTGCGCTGCTGGGGTCGCTCTTATTCTCGCTGCTGGTGGCGCCGGTGCTCTCGAGTTTCGTCTTCGGCAAGCGGGTTCGTGAGTGGCACAACCCGGCGATGATCTGGATCACGCGAGTGTACAGCGCCGCGCTGCGCGCGGCCATCCGCCTCCGGTGGCCAACGGTGCTGGCCGCGGCAACCGCCGTGGGTGTTTCCATTTACCTGGTCACCAGCGGTGTCATCGGCTCAGAGTTCCTGCCGCACCTCGACGAAGGAGCTATCTGGGCACGCGCAACACTGGCCCCCAGCACCGGTCCTTCGGAAGGCGAGCGCGTGATGAACCAGGCGCGCCGTATCTTCGCATCGTTTCCCGAAGTCACGCAAGTGGTGAGCCAGGTGGGCCGGCCTGATGACGGCACCGACACGACCGGATTCTTCAACACCGAGTATTTCATCGATCTCAAGCCCAGAGAACAGTGGCGGCCGGTTTTCTCCAAGGACAAGGAAGAGCTGATTAGCGCCATGGACCGCGAAGTCGAGCGAATTCCGGGCGCCTTGTGGAACTTCTCCCAGCCGATTGCCGACAACATGGAAGAGGCGGTGAGCGGCGTGAAGGGGGAACTCGCGATCAAGATTTACGGTGATGACCTGAAAACGCTGGAGGACACCGGCGACGAGATTGTCAAAGTGCTGCGAACGGTCGACGGCGTGGCCGACCTCGGCCTGTTTCGCGTGATCGGGCAGCCCAACCTCGAATTCCAGGTCGACCGCGATGCCGCGGCGCGTTACGGCATCAACGTGGCCGATGTGCAGGATGCGGTCGAAACCGCCGTCGGCGGCAAGGCGGTGACTCAGGTGCTGCGTCGCGAACAGCGCTTTGATCTGGTGCTACGATACCAGGCCGCCTATCGCGACACGCGCGATGCAATCGAAGCAATCCGACTGCCTGCGCCGTCGGGCGAGCGCGTCTCGCTAGCGCAACTCTGCCAGGTCCAGGTGCTCGACGGTGCGTCGGAGATTTACCGGGAAGGCAACTCGCGCTATGTGGCCTTGAAGTACAGCGTTCCCAAGCGCGACCTGGGCAGCACGGTGGAAGAGGCGATGCGCAAGGTTGACGCGCAGGTGAAACTGCCGACCGGCTATAGCATCGATTGGGCCGGCGAATACGAGAGCGCCAAGCGCTCGCAGCGGCGGCTGATGATCGTGCTGCCGATCACGATGCTGGTGATCTGCATGATCCTGTATACGATGTTCAAGTCCGCCAAGTGGGTGCTGTTGATACTGGCCAACGTCGCCATGGCGCCCATCGGCGGTCTGCTGGCGCTGCTCATCACCCACACCCACATGAGTGTCTCTTCCGGCATCGGTTTTCTGGCGCTGTTCGGCGTCGCCGTGCAGACGGGCGTGATCATGCTCGAGTACATCAACCAGCTGCGCGCGCGCGGCCATACCATTCTGAATGCCGCCATCGAAGGCCCGGTGGAGAGGCTGCGCCCGATCATGATGACGATGCTGGTTGCCAGCTTTGGGCTGTTGCCGGCCGCGCTTTCGCGCGCCATTGGTTCCGATTCGCAGCGTCCCTTTGCCATCGTGATCGTGGGCGGTTTGGTGGCCGCGCTGATCCTCGGCATCTTCCTGCTGCCAGTCCTTTATGTCTGGGTGGCAGGAGAGCAGGACAGCCTGCCGGAACCGGACACGGTCGAAGAGTGAGCGGCGTCGGCTCAGATTACGCATTTTTCATCGAAAGTACTCGCAGGTACCAGTAACTTCGCGGCGATTGCGGTAATCTATCAGAGCGGAAGGTTTCGCGGAGCGTCCACGCGATGTTCGATGCCCCGGGAGCCGGGAGGTGCCTATGTCGCTGAAGCCGCTGGCGGCCGTTCTTCTCGTGTTTGGCCTGCTGGCCAGTTTGCGCACGCTATCCGCCCAGGAGCCAGTGGCGCCGCCGCCGGATCAAACCTTGACAGCCGACCAGTTGGACAATCTGGTGGCTCCCATCGCGCTGTACCCTGATCCGCTGCTCGGCCAGATACTGGCCGCCTGCACCTATCCACTCGAAGTCGTCGAAGCCTGGCAATGGCTGCAGAAGAACCCCGGCCTCACCGGTGCCGCCCTGACTTCCGCGGTTCAGCAGGAGAACTGGGATCCCAGCGTGCAGGCGTTGGTGGTGTTTCCGGACGTGTTGAAGCAGCTCAACGCCGACGTGAACTGGATGACGAACCTGGGCAACGCGTTCCTGGCGCAACAGCAGGATGTCATGGACGCGGTGCAAGCCATGCGGCAGAGGGCGCAACAGGCCGGCAAGCTGGCTTCCACGCCGCAAGAGCAAGTGGTGGAGGATCAGGGGACGATTGATATCAACCCGGTGAACCCAGACGTCATCTATGTTCCCGAATACGACCCGGTTTGGATTTGGGGTCCGGCGCTGTATTATCCGTATCCGCTCTGGTATTGGCCGCCGCGCTCCATTCTGTTAGGCGGCGCATGGTTTGGATTCTACCCGCCGATTTCGATGGGCTTCTACTTCGGATACGGCTGGACGGGTTGGGGCGGTTGGGGCTGGCACCCTGCCTGGGGGAGCCACACCATCATCGTGAACAACACCTTCATCCATCGCTACAACTTCAACGAGGCCAGGGTGGTGAACCTGCACGGCACAGCGGTCTGGGCGCATGACCCGGTGCACCGGATGGGCGTTCCTTACGCCAGCGCGGCACTGCGCACGGAATACCGGGCGAGCGTGCGGAGCAACCTGGCCGCGCCGGCCGAGCGCATGCCGGCGCAGTACCGGTCTGCGGGCGCGACCGAGCGAATGGGAGACCGCGCCGTGCCGCAGAACGCCCCCGCCGCGAACCGGAGCGCGTTCAGCGGCTATGAAAATGGCAACGCCGCGCGCGTGCACAGCGACCATGGCTATTCCAGCCTCGGCCCGGCCCGCAGCCAACCGGCGCCGCGGGCCAGCCAGTCGCGTCCGGCGGCCAGGCCTGCGCCGTCTGGCGGAAAGAGACGCTAGGAGATTGGGAGCACCCATGCGAACATTCACGTTTGCGGCCATCGTCTTCGTTGGAGCCTGCGTCTCGATCGAGGCGGCGCCGCTATCCGGACAGCGCACCTTCGCCACGCCGCAGGAGGCCGCGCATGCGCTGGTCGCAGCGGCGGAAGCCAACGATACCGCGGCTCTCCTGAACATCCTTGGACCGGAAGGCAAGGACATCGTCTCCTCCGGCGACGCCAACGAGGACAAGGCCGGGCGTGCCCAGTTTGCCCGTCTGGCGGCGGAGAAACTGGACATCCGGCAGGATGATGCCGGCCGAAGCACGATCATTGCGGGAAGCCAGGCGTGGCCCTTTCCCATACCGCTGATCCGCAAAGACGGCACATGGCGCTTCGATTCTGCAGCGGGCCGGGTGGAGGTACTGGCGCGGCGCGTCGGGCGACATGAGCTGGATGCCATCGAGGTTTGCCGCGGATACGTGGAAGCGCAAATGGAATATGCCACCCACCACTACTCCGGTAGCGGCGCCATGCAGTACGCGCAGAAGATTGTGAGCTCTCCGGGCAAGAAGGACGGCCTGTACTGGGAAGGGGAAACTCAGAGCCTGGTTCCCAAGTCCTTCGCCGGCGCCGCTGCCATGTTCGCCGAGAGTAGGAAGCCGGCTCCGTATCACGGCTACTACTTTCACATCCTGAAAGCGCAGGGGCCGGACGCCGATGGTGGCGCGGTGGGATACGTCGTGAAAGGTGAGATGATCGGCGGCTTCGCCATGGTGGCGTTCCCGGCCGAATACGGCGTCTCCGGCATTCTGACTTTTATCGTGAACCAGCGCGGCATCGTGTACAGCAAGGATCTGGGCCGGAGCACCATGGAGCTGGCGCGCCAGATGACCGCATTCAACCCTGACAAGACCTGGAAGCCCGCGCACCTGGAGTAGGTGGGTCATAATTCAGGTTGCATGCTCGGCCCCTACGAGTCCGCTGTTGCCCAGGATCTGCAACACGAACCAGGCACCGTGCCTGGTTGACATCTTGCACCCAAACCCATAAGAAAATCCGATTCCCGAAATAGAAACTTCTGCTTTGGCGAAACTCTCAGCGGTAGGGGAGAATCAAGAGAGTGCCAGGTGTGCACTCTCCGCGATGAGTCGACTAACTCCGTTGTTTCTATTTGCTTCCGTCTTCGCGCCTGGGATGCTGGCGCAAGGCGTTTCGGACTTGACCGCCCGAATCTCCGCTTTAGAAGGTGCGGCGCAATCCGCGCAGAGCGCCGGCGACAATGCCTGGATGCTGGTGAGCGCCGCGCTGGTGCTGCTGATGACCGGTCCGGGCCTGGCTTTGTTTTATGGCGGGCTGGTGCGCCGGAAGAACGTCCTGGGCACAATGATGCACAGTTTTGTCCTGATGGCCGTGGTGACCGTCATCTGGGCCGTGGTTGGTTACAGCCTGGCTTTCGGCGGCAGCGGTCCGTTTGTCGGGGATCTGCGGTTTGCGCTGCTCCATCATGTCGGCGCTGCACCCAATCCCGATTACGCATCCACCATCCCACAGCAGACCTTCATGGTCTACCAGTTGATGTTCGCCATCATTACGCCGGCGCTGATTTCGGGAGCGTTCGCGGAGCGAATGAAGTTCAGCGCCATGTTGCTGTTCACGGTGCTCTGGTCCTTGATCGTCTACTCTCCCATGGCGCACATGGTTTGGGGCAAGGGCGGGCTGCTCAACGCTTTTCAGGGCGGTAAGGTGCCCTGCTTCGATTTTGCCGGCGGCACCGTGGTCCACATCACCTCCGGTGTTTCGGCACTGGTGTGCGCGCTGTACTTAGGCAAGCGCCTGGATTATCCCAGCCCGGAAAACAAGCCGCACAGCATGGTTTTGAGTTTCATTGGCGCATGCCTCCTCTGGGTGGGCTGGTTCGGATTCAACGCGGGCAGCGCGCTGGCGGCGTCCAGCCTGGCGAGCAGCGCGTTTGTGGCCACGCATTTCGGAGCTTCGGCCGCCGCCCTATCCTGGATGTTCGTGGAGTGGCTGCATTCGGGCAAGCCGAGCGTGCTCGGCGGGATTTCAGGCGCCGTGGCCGGCCTGGTCGTGATTACGCCCGCTTCCGGTTTCGTGCAGCCGTTTCCGGCCCTGGCTATCGGCGCCGCGGCCGGCGTGGTGTGCTACTTCATGGTGGTCAAGGTCAAACGGATGTTCGGTTACGACGACGCGCTGGATGCCTTCGGCGTCCACGGCATGGGCGGCACGCTGGGGGCGGTTCTCACTGGCGTTTTCGCTACCAGCGCCGTGAACAGCGGCCTCAAAGACTCCAGCGGCCACGTCTTGCCCTTAGGAATGGTGGATGGCAAGGCGGCGCAGGTGATCAACCAGATGATAGGATGCGGTGTGGCGTGGGTTATGGCCGTCGCCGGCACGCTGGTGATCCTGAAAGTGTGCGACGTTCTGGTCGGCTTGCGCGTATCGCCGGAGCAGGAGATGGAAGGCTTGGACCTTTCCCAGCACGGTGAAGAAGGGTATATCTTCGAATCGTAGGGTCCAGGAGACTCATTCCATGAAGAAGATCGAAGCCATTATCCAGCCGTTCAAGCTCGATGAAGTGAAGGAAGCGCTGAAGGCGATCGGTATCGACGGTATGACGATTTCCGACGTGCGGGGCCACGGCCGGCAGAAGGGCCACCGCGAGGTATACCGGGGCCAGGAATACAATGTGGACCTTCTGCCCAAGGTGAAGCTGGAACTGGTGGTTCCTTCGGACCGGTACGAGGAAGTGCTGAAGACATTGACCGCGGCCGCGCGCAGCGGCAAGATCGGCGACGGGAAGATTTTTGTGTACGACGTCGCCGAAGCCGTGCGCATCCGCAACGACGATCGTGGGGAATCCGCTCTCTAGCACCGCGCACCGCCCTGCGCCGCCCGTGCTTCTCGACACCGGCGGCGCGAGCACCGCTTTGGCGGAACGGTCGGCGCACGTCGATCGAATTGTTTCGGGCGCAGCGGCGGAGATCCTCTTTCCCGCGTTTCCCCAGGACGGCCCGGCACTGGTGGCGGTGGGCGGCTACGGCCGGCGCCAGCTTTTCCCGTATTCGGACGTGGACCTGCTGTTGCTGTTTCGCAGCGCCGAGCAAGCTGCCGGGCGCAAGGACGCGATCTCCGCTTTTCTGCAGCAACTGTGGGACGCCGGTCTGCGGATGAGTCACTCGGTGCGGACACCGGAGGAGTGCGTGGAGGTGCACGACCAGAACACCGAGCTCAACATCTCCCTGCTCGACCAGCGCTACCTGGCGGGCGACCGCGCGCTTTACGCCGAGCTGGCCGCCAAGCTTCCGCGCTTTGTGCTGGCGAACCGCGACACGCTGGCGCGCAACCTGGCAAAGCTTACGCGGGAACGCCACTCCAAGTTCGGCAACACCATCTACCATCTGGAGCCCAACGTCAAGGAAACGCCAGGCGGTTTGCGTGATTTTCAGCTAGTCTGCTGGCTGGAGCAATTGCGGAACACCGACAGCCAGCGGCTGGGCCTTGCCGCGCCACCGGAGGAGCTGGAGCAAGCCTACCGCCACCTGGCGCGCTTGCGCACCTTCCTGCACTCCGCCGGCGGCCGCGACAACAACAGTTTGGGTTTCGAGGCGCAGGACGCCATTGCCGAGCTGGCTGGCGCTCCGGACACGGCGGCGTGGATGCGGGAATATTTCCGCCACGCCCGCGCCATTTATCGCGCCGCCAGCCGCCAGCTGGACGTCGCCGAAGCGCTAAACAGCGGGCTCTTCGCCTCCTTTCGGGACTGGCGCTCGCGGCTTGGCAACGCTGACTTCAGCGTTCACCGTGAGCGGGCTCACGTGCGCGAGCCACAGTCGTTTGACGCCGATCCGGGGGTGGTGCTTCGGCTTTTCGAGTTCGTCGCCCGCCATGGGATGAAGCCCTCCGCCGATGCCGAAGAGCAGATCGCCGCGCGTATGCCGCGCCTGCGCGAGTACTTCGCCCGGCAACCCCTGTGGCGCGCCCTGGAAGCTCTGCTCTCACTCCCGTACGCGCCGCTGGCCGTGCGCTCCATGCACGAAACCGGCATTCTCACCGCCATTTTTCCCGAGCTGGGCGCGATGGAGTGCCTGGTGATTCGCGACTTCTATCACCGCTACACCGTGGACGAGCACACCCTGGTGGCGATGCACAACGTCTGGACCATTCAGGGCGCGTACAAGGATCTTCGCTCGGAGCTGAAGCAGCCTGCCCTGCTGCTGTTCGCGCTGCTGTTTCACGATGCTGGAAAAGGCTCGCCTAACGAAGGCCACGTGGATGCGTCACTCCGTCTGGCCCGGGCGGCGGCACACCGGATCGGGATGCCCGACCTGGAGCGCGAGACCGTTCTCTTTCTGATTCGCCGGCACCTGGAGCTTTCCGCAACCATGCACTCGCGCGACGTTTTCGATCCGGCCACGATAGCCGCGGTAACGCGCCAGGTGGAGACCGTCGAACGTCTCAAGCTGCTTACCCTGCTAACCTACGCAGACATCAGCGCGGTCAATCCCACTGCCATGACGCCGTGGCGCTCGCTCCATCTCTGGCAGCTGTACATGGCGGTTTATAACGAACTGACGCGCGCTCTGCAAGCGGATCGCATCGAGCCGGAGCCAACCGGCTCGCCGGAGCGGACCGCGTTTCTCGCCGGATTCCCGACGCGGTACCTGCGCACCCATACGGAAACCGAGATCGACGAACACATGGCGCTGGAAACGCGCAGCCGCGCGAGCGGCGTCGCGGTTGAGATTCGCAAACTCGATTCGGCCTGGCAGTTGACGCTGGTCACTACCGACCGGCCCGGATTATTCGCGGGCGTGGCCGGCACACTTTCAAGCTTCGGTATGAACATCGTGCGCGCCGAGGCATACGCCAACCGGCGCGGCACGATTCTCGACACGTTCACTTTCGAGGATCCAATGCACACATTGGAATTGAACTCGAGCGAAGTAGACCGGCTGGCTTCGGTCGTAGAGCGTGTGCTATCCGGCAAGATGGACGTCCGCAAGCTATTGCGCAACCGGCCCAAGGCATCGCCGCCCACGCAGAAAGCGGCCATCGCCGGCCGCGTCTCATTCAACTCCGAAGCCAGTGATACCGCGACGCTGGTGGAGATCGTGGCCCAGGACCGGGCCGGCCTGCTCTATGACGTGGCGTCGGCGATTTCGCGTATTGGCGGCAACATCGAGGTGGTTCTGATCGACACTGAGGCGCACAAGGCCATTGACGTCTTCTACGTGACTTCGCAGGGAGGCAAGCTCACCGCCGAGCAGCAGGCCGCCTTGGGCGAAGACCTGCGCCGCGCCTGCATGCCGTCATAGGGCCTGACATAAGCCCTGCCCCATTCTCGGCCTGGTTCTCCACGCGCCGAAACGGTGTCGGGATGAGTCTCGACACAGCAGGAAGGAGCGCGCGCGCCACAATGAGCCGCCGCCGGGTCGGCGGCGGCTCTACGTCTAGGGGGAGATCGAGGGTCTGCGCTAGTTCACGGCAGTCAAACCGTCCCGCTAACGGGACTCCGAGCCTCGCCTATTTCTTACCGCTGCCAACATGGCCCCGTCCATCGCGTACTTCGTTTCCGCTGAAGTGGGCGCTATCGACACGCTTGGCAGGCTCCGCTTTTTCACCAGATTTCGGCATCGGACCCTTGTAGCCGTGTTCGGGGTGGAAATTGTTGTTCACGTGGCCCTGGAAGTCGGTGGGGCCATGAAACCATGGGCCAGCGCCAATAAAGACGGCACCGGTAAACCATTCTGGACCGTAATAGCCAGCGGGAGCGCAGGCATACGGAGCGACGTCATAGTAACCATAGGGACACTCGGGGGCTACGCCGATTTCTACGGCCACTTGAGCTTCTGCCTTAGGTGCAAAAGCCGTTAAGCCCATTCCAGCAACAGCAGCTAACATTACAAACGCAGATCCACGCATTGAATTATTTACCTCGTGGTAGTTAGAGCACGCCGGGTGCCAGTGCCAACGGCTCCTGGACCACTCCGTCCTTCATCCCTGGCGCTGATACGAGGGGCTAGTCGGCACACTGATAACTTTGCTGCTACTGCAAGACTTTCCGTCGGTTGAATGATAACGGCGATCCATCGCGGGCTCGGGACGTGCATGCGGCATAGGTGCAAAACCATTGACCGCAACCACTTCATGGTGCACGGCAGGCAACCATCGGCGCGCATTTTCAAAGGAGCGGATGTACAGTCCCGCCGTGTTGCTCCACACCATTGTGCGGCCAAGCTTGTAGGCGTTGTCGCTCATAACGTTCCGGCGCTCTGCATCACGCAACAACCCACTCACCTCCCGCGCGACCGAGATCGGGTCTGCGAATGGGACCAGCACGCCGCGCTGGTCCTTCAGCAATTCGGCAGCATGCCAATACGGCGTGGATATGACTGCCTTGCCGGCCCCGAATGCGTAAGCCAGGGTTCCCGAGGTGCTCTGGGCCTCGTCCAGATAAGGAGTAACGTAGAGATCCGCTGCTCCAATGAATGCGGTCAGTTCCTGCAGCTCCACGAAGCGGTTGTAGAAGATGACATGGTCCTCGATTTTGTTCTTCCTGGCGATGGCTTCGAGCCCGAGGCGATAGGCTTCGCCCCGTGCACGCAACTCATGGGGGTGGGTGGCACCTAGCACGATGTAGACGACGTCGGGAAACTCGGCCACCACATCTGGGAGAGCATTGAGCACATGTTCAATCCCCTTGTTCGGCGAAAGCAGACCGAACGTCAACAGAACCTTCCTTTTGTCCAGTCCGAGCCGGTCCTTGTAGTAGTCCGGAGCCACGAATCGAACCTCAGGAATGCCGTGCGGGATAATGTCGATCTTAGCTAGCGGCGCCTGGTACACGTCCTGCAAGATGGTTCGCCCCCGCTCCGTCATGACCACCAGTCGCGCGGAGTGTGCGATCAGTTTCTGCATCACTCGATACTGGTCGGGGTTCGGCCTGAGGAGAACGGTGTGGAGCGTAGTGACGACCGGCGCCTTCAGCGCGCGTAGAAGCGCCAATAGGTGGCTGCCAGCCGGCCCGCCGAAGATTCCGAACTCGTGCTGGACCGAAACGACGTCCACGTCACTGGAGTTCAGGAAGTCGGCGGCACGCCGGTAGGATCCCGGATTCTGCTCCTCAATCTCGAAGCGAACAACGTCGGGATAGTGATAGCACCCATCGACGTCGTTGACCGGCACTGCGAAACATCGGCCTTGAGGATGGCGCGCGGCCACAGCTCCCAGCAGGTCGGCCGTAAATGTGGCGATGCCGCATTTGCGGGGCAAGTAGTCACCCAGAAAAGCGACGGTCCGAACGCTGGAATCCGTTTTCACAACTGAACCACCTTCCTTCGCTCTCTGACCGCGCCAATCGCGCGGTTCGTCTGACGGTGATGGTTAGCGGCCGGTCGGGCGCATAACTTCACTCACGCGGCATTGGCCAGCGTCTCTTTTACATCCGTTCTTTCTGAACGATCAGCAGCTTCCTGACACTGGATACAAAGCGGTGCCCACGGCACGGCCGCGAGGCGTTTCGGGCTGATCGCCGATTCGCAATCCAGGCAGATACCGAAGCTGTCGCCGTGGATCCGTCGCAAGGCCGCTTTCACTTGACGCAACAGGGCGGACTCGCGGTCCACGTTGCGGATCGCCAGATCTCGTTCCGAAGCGTACTGAATCTCGTCCATTTGGTCGGCGCTTTTCTCGATAACGATGGCGTCCCGCGTTTGCAACACCCGAGCCAGCTCGACCTCTTTTCTCGCCAGGATCTCTTTGAACTGGTTCATTTCGGTCGATGCTGCCTTCATAACGGTTCCCTTTCGTGCGTTGCGTTGCATACCTTTGCACGGCACGGTCCAGAACATAAGCGTGGCTATTGAAAGGCCTAGGCCGCTCGATCCAATGTGAGTTCTCGGAACTTCACGAAATGGGGATGCAAAGCCTGCACCTGAAGTGCGAAACTTGCGCTCATCTTCACTGGAGGGAAGAGGCGCGGTGCGAAGATCGAGCCCTCGCAAAGCGGGACCGGCGACCTTGGGCATTTCTCATGGAACCAGTTGTTCCAGACCAGGCCCTTGCGATGCGATCTTGAGGCGCCTGAATACCGGGACTTTGGCGAAATCCACGACGAGTGCGAAAGCCGCTGCCGCCACGAGCATACCCGCCACCGCGAAGATAGGCAGAGGCGCCATCGCAATTCCGCAAATCGCCAGTGTTGACGCAATCAGCACATCCAATACAGACGACCCGAGCAGCCATCGGCTCGGACGGGCGGAGCCCATGCGCTGGCGTTCCCGGTTCGTATAGGTGGTTGCCTGATTGCCGAATACGATTGCGACGAAGGCCAGAGTCCGGAGCGCCTCAATTCCCAAACCCAGCCTGAATTTGCCGGCGGCCAGGGCAGAAGTGCAGAAAACCAGCTCGCATGTTCCCATGAAGGTTCCCGCAATCGTCAGTTTGCCGATTCGCCATGCATTGGGCATCGGGGACGGCCGCACATTGTCCGTCGCCAAAGACATGCCGAGGA
>CAZZHN010000092.1:0-17323 GCA_964654065.1 uncultured Solibacteraceae bacterium | reverse complement strand
ACCGCATCACGGCGTGGGGCCTGACTTCGGACCGCACCGCCGTCGCCGACGCCATGGCCGAGCTCTGGGCAGCTGACCTGCGCGACGACCTCGCCCAAATCAAGGTCCCGACGCTAGTCTTCGGTTCCTGGATTGGCTACAAGCAGTACACCGACCGCGCGCGCACCGAGGCCAATCTGCGCAGCCAGTATGCCAAGCTCGCCGGCGTCGAGATCGAGGTCACCGATGTCGCGCACCACTTCATCATGTGGGATGATCCGGATTGGATGTTCGCGCACCTTGACCGCTTCCTGAATGTCAAGGTATCGAGCGGAAAGCGATGACCGTCAAACAGGCCTACTGGACGTGCCAGATCCTCGGTTGGGCCAGCTATGCCGGCTTTGGCATGTGGATGGCTGGCCAGTGGGGAGGCTGGACCACCGCGCTGACCGTCGGCTACGGCCTGTACTTCCTGTACAGCATCGCGCTGACCCATCTGCTCCGCTGGTACGTCAACCGGCGGGGCTGGGTGGACAGCCAGCGGTACTTCCCTCTCATGGTCGCCGCGTGGGTCACGGGCCTGGTACAGGCGGCCCTGGTGATCGGCATCAGCTGGGTGATGGCCCGCCAGCATAGCGCCTTCCTGAAACTCTCCACCGCTGTCTCCAGCGCGGCGGCCATCTCCTGCGTCACCATGGGCTGGATGGTCGTGTACCTGGCGGTGACTTCCGGACGACGCTTCCGGGAGAAACAGCTCGCACTCCGCGATGCGGAGCTGCGGGGCCTGGAAGCGCAGATCAATCCGCACTTTCTCTTCAATTCCCTCAACTCCATTCGCGGACTCGTCGTTGAGAACCCGCCGCTCGCTCAGGATCTGATCACGCGCCTCGCCAACATCCTCCGTTACAACCTGTACCGGGACGCCGGCCACACCGTGCCCCTCGATTCCGAGCTGGAGGCCGCCGGCGACTACCTCGCCCTGGAATCCGCCCGATACGAAGACCGCTTGCGCATTAGCTTCGCCATCGATCCCGCGACGCGGTCCATCGCGGTGCCTCCAATGCTGCTGCAGATGTTGGTCGAGAACGGCATTAAACATGGCATCGCAGGGTTGCCCGCCGGCGGTGAGTTGCTGATCCGCTCCGGCCTGGAAGACGGCACCCTGGTCCTCCAGGTGGAGAACACGGGGCAACTCGACGAGGGAAATGATCGGCTGCCTCGCCTGGGCCTGAACAACATCCGCGAGCGCCTGCGGATTCTGTACGCCGGCCGCGCCGGTCTGGAACTCGCCAGCCACGACGGGCGCGTCGCAGCAACAGTGCGCATCCCGACACATCAATGAGAGCCCTGATTATTGATGATGAAAGGCTCGCGCGCGCCGAGCTGGGCCGCCTTCTGGCGCTGCATCCGGAGATCGAGATTGCCGGCGAGGCGCGCAACGGTGAGGAAGCGCTGGAACTGATTGCGCGGCTCGCGCCGGACCTGCTGTTCCTCGACATCCAAATGCCCGGCATGACCGGATTCGAACTGCTGGAGCGGCTCGACGATATGCCGCAGGTCATCTTCACCACCGCATACGATCAGTACGCCATTCATGCTTTCGAGATAAACGCGCTCGACTACCTGCTCAAGCCAATCGCCCCCGACCGTCTGGCTGCCGCGCTGTCCAGGCTGCGCCCGCGTCCCGAGCGCTCGCGTCTCGAACAGGTCTTCGTCCGCGACGGCGATCGCTGCTGGATCGTCCGCCTGCCCGAGATCTTCCTCCTCGAATCGGAGGGCAACTACACGCGGCTGCACTTCGGCAGCGAGCGCCCGCTGATTCGCCGGTCATTGAGCGCGCTGGAAGAGCAACTCGATCCGAACCTCTTCTTCCGGGCCGGCCGCAAAGAGATTATCAATCTGAAGTGGATTGACAAGGTGGATATTGGCGTGAGTGGCGGCCTCACGGTCACGCTGCGCGGCGGCGTGACCGTTGATATGTCCAGGCGCCAGTCCATCCGGCTGCGCGAGATCCTTAGCCTGTAGCTCTTCCAAGCTGTTTGAGCCGCGGTGCGCCAGTTCGCGATTGACGATTGCGGGGAGGGTTGACCTGTGCCATTCGCCCATGGTCGCCGTTTGGGGCTTTGGTCTCCGTCCGACCAACGCCGTCTACTTCCTGGTTTCCTGAATCAACCCCAGCAGGCCATTCACGATCGCATTCTCCGCGCATCCTGGCTTCAAACGCGAACCAAGCACCTGAAACGTGTAGGCGCCGAATGCCGCATCGTTCGGGATGTAGCCGGAATTTGCAGCGCCGTTGGCCAGGGTCACCAACATCGTGTCTGCCACCGGCGAGCGCTCCTTGAACTTCAGTCCGATGGGGCTGTATATCTCGGCGTCCACCGATCCCAGCGCCACGTCGCCGATACGCAGCATGCCCAGGCGGATGTTCACCGGGTCTCCCTCTTCGTACGTGCCGGGGCTCCCCTCCCGCCCCGTGTCGAGTCGACGGCGGCCAGGGCAGGTGACGGTGGTTTGAGCGGCGGCGATGCGCGGGCTGCCGCCCAGTCCCGGTGTGTTCGTCATGATCCGGATGACTTCCTCGCCCAGAATTACACCTTCGCTATCCATCACGCGCTCGAGGGCATCGCGAACCTTCGGATCGAGCGGTCCTGCGGGAACTTTTCCGTCGCGTATGGGCGCCTCTACTGCTTCGCGGGTCAGCACGTTGCCGGTAATCTTCACTCCACTGCGCGAGGCCAACGTGTTGGTGGCGGCGCGCAGATACAAAGGGTTCTGATCGCCGGAGGCGCCCTGCGCGAAAACGGCTACAATGCTGTCGCCGTATGCCTGCTCCACGTATCGCGAGGTGGCCCCTGCAAAGTCGGCGCTGGTGAAGCCGGAAAGATAGCCGTTGACGGGATGCATCGCATACGTCATGTAGACGGCAATCGGATCTCCGGCGGGGGACGCAAACTTGACGACCGCGACCGTTTTGTCGGACGGCGCATCCAGGTTCGGGGCCTGTGTCCATCGGCGCGTCTCGGGATCGATGGCATCGCGGTTCACGTTCAGATATGAGAATCCCTTCCCGAAACCCACGCGTGCCGGCTGCAGCCTGGCCTTGGCCTGGCGCACGGTCTCCAGGATCTGGGCGACGATCGGTGGAGGGGGCTGGTTGGAGTCGGCCCCCGGCATTCCGCCGCGCTGAGCGCCGCCCCGGCCGGGTCCGAAGTTGGGCATTCCGCCGCTATGCGTGTGAGTAGCCGAGATCACGATGTTCTGGGCCGGGCAGTCCAATTCGGAGGCAACCTGCTTCGAAGCTGCCAGCCAGACTGCTTCCCCCAGCCCAGCCTGGTCTGCCGCGATCAGCGCTGCCCGCGCGGCGCCATCGTCCAGCACGATTGCTCTGACATAGAGACGTTCATGCTCGTATTTGCCTGAGGGAGGGTTAGCGGGGTCGGCAGGACCCGTGATGTCAACGCGCGCCGCGCCGACGCGCAGGCTGCCCTGCGCCGCCACGTGGCTGGCGGCCAACCCCACCAGCAGGACCGCGACCATACCCATTCTGTGTCCTCGCACGAGTTCTCTCCTACGGCTGAGATGGCTTTACAAGCGGATTCCATTCTACCTCCGGTTCCAGCCGATGGACTCTGTCATTCTTGACGGCAGAGGTGGGTTCGTTACGGGGCCCGAATGTTCTTCCGCGGCGGCGTTTGCAGCGCTATTGGCTGTGCTGCTGATAGAAATCGCGGAGGTTTTTGCGATAGCTCTCCTCCGCTTCGACGTCGTGAAGGGTGTGCCCTGGCCGTAGGACTGGCCTCACCGAGGGCCCACCGGGTCTGGACGGATGTTCGAAGGTCGCAACCACCTTCCCATTGGAGTCTCGTACTAGTGTGACTTTCATGGTTTCCTCTAAATGGTCATGCTCTTGAAGTTTCCGTTGACTGTCGAGTCTGGCCCTAACCCATTGCCAACCGGCGTCAGGGTCATATCATATTCGTAGCCAAACTCCTCCCTGGGACCCAGTTGCACAGAAACATCGGACAGGATCGCGCCATTGGGCAGGCCGTCAATGCCAGCAGTCGTAGACTGCAGCGCGAAGACAAACACCTCCGTGTTGCCAAGACCGGGCTGCCCGGCCCAACACGCCCAACGTTGCGGCTCGGACCCGCTTTGCGAAATGGCCGGAAACATCATGTCAGGAATCCTCCTGAACCCTTGTGATGTCTACACCGGAATCGTTTCACTTCGAATGCGCGAGGCCGGCCCTGTCTGGTTAACGAGAGTGAGCAGGGCAAGCATATGGCCGTCCGGAGATACTCGTGGCACAAGTGCGACAATCCGGCCGCGCAGTGGGGCGCCACTCCACGCCGGGGTCGAGGCATGCCGGAGCCATTACAACCATACTGCCAGAACCAGTGAGTCGGTCGTTCACCCAAATAGAGACCACTGAGCCGAAAGAAAAGGTGTCATGCACCAGAAAAGGCTGGTCTTCCTCCCTCCAGAGGAAAACCAGCCTTCCGCCTCCGAAAACCGTCGCGGCCTTTGTCGATAACGCTAAGAAGTAGCGCCGCACGTGATGGTGCCCTGCGCGTCCGAGGCCGGAATGGCGGAAAACCCCGTGATCGCCAGATTAGGCGAGTTCAAAGGACTGACGCCTTCCGTGAGCTCCATGAAGATTCCCCCGATATCGTTCCAGGGTATCGTGCCGGACGGAGAGCTGCTTTTCTGTCGCGGCTGGAGACTTCGTCTCCACCGTAGTCTTCTGCACGTGAGGGGCTGTCCGGTCCTACTGTTGTCCCCGAGCCACCGCTGTCTGGGTGGACAGCAAGGACTCCAAGGCGGCCAGGCGATCCTCCAGCTTCCGGTTCTCCTCCTGCTGGAGCGCATTCTGTCTCTGCAGCTCATTCAGCAGCATAGGGGCGAGTGCCTGATACTTAATCGACGAGGGCTGGCCATCTTTGTCATATCCCACCATTTCGGGATACAGCTTAGCCACTTCTTCTGCGATGAGGCCGTACTGTAGCGCATGGGTGCCGTCGTCGTACTCCGGTTTATAAACGAAAGTTACGGGCCGCAACTGCAACAGTTTGCTGCTGCTGTCACCCATGTCCTTAATCTGTTCTTTGAAGCGGCGGGAGGAGGGAGTGTTGCTGCAATTGCCAGTTCCCAGCTTGCCGGCACTGTCGACGCAAACGAGGTAGTTGGGGGTGATTACCGATTCGCCATAAATGCCAGTGATGAAGGTGCTCGTCTCGTTGCTATTCCCGATTCGGATGGTGTTGTTGTCGGCTACGGCACCTACATTGAACCCGATTTCGATATTGTTGCTCCCTCCGACGCCCTCCCCCGCGCCCCAACCGATGCCCGTGTTGTTGTTGTTGGTTACACCAAACAGCGCGTTGGCGCCCACGGCTGTGTTTCCACCCCCGTTCTCGTTGCTATACAGCGCCCCGCCGCCGACGGCAGTGTTGTTGTTGGCGGCGCCGTTGAGCGTCATCGCATTGGCGCCGACGGCCGTGTTGCCGGTCCCGGTGTTCGTAGACATCGCATAGTAACCGATCGCGGTGTTGTCGGCCCCGGTAGGGTTGCTCAAAAGCGCGCCGCTGCCTAAAGCGATGTTTTGGTAAGAGGTGCCGCCGGGCATGGTCAACACCAGAGACTCCCCAATCAGATAGCCCACGCTTGCGTTGATGTGACCACTCACGTCCAACGCCCATCTCGGCGCCACCATGCCAATACCCACATTGCCCCCGGTCTGGTAAAGCATCGAGTCGACAAGGTTGGAACTGCTGTTCCAAAGCGGGATGTAGTTGATGGCGCCCGCACCGGTCACTGGTTGTTGCGCTTCGATCGTCTGCGGCACCAAAGCCATTACCATCGCGGCCAGCAAACCGGCCCCCACCGTAAGGTAGGCCTCCATTCCATATGTTTTCTTCATAGTGATCTCCTTTTTCTGCCGCGGCTGGAGAGTGCTTTCCCGCCGTCCTGTTCCATAACCCTACGACGCGTCCTGCCGGCGCGCCATAGCATGATCATGCGGTTTTGTTATCCACTGGTAGCGCGACGGGCAGAACGCATCGGGCGAAAGAACCAGTCAAAAGATGATGCGGTCCTTCAGGGCCCTTTTCGCACGGCTTCAGTCTTGGAATGGACGTGCAGCTTGTCGTAGATGCTGCGGATGTAGTCCCGGATCGTGTTGATGCTTACCTGGAGGCGATCATTCGTTCCCGGCCTGTCCTGCATCCAACTCGGGTTGTACGCGACACGTTCCAGCGCGTCAGACCAATGGCGGACGGGATGGTCGCCCGTCCGCTATGAGATTTCGGCGGTGCTCTTGGTGCCAGTTTAACTGGCAGGAGTACACATGACTGTAGGCACCGACGTGTCCGAGGACGTCAGGGCGGAAATGTCCGTGACGGCAAAGTTATTCACACCATATGAGTTTGCGGGTGTCCATTGTAGTTCAACGAGTTCGATGTTGCCCCAATTTACCGGGCCAGCATGGGTTGGAGGGAAACTTGCAGTTAGAATGTCCACCGTCGTAAACCCGCTGCTCGACAGGGATGGCGCATACGGGCCAACAGCGCAAAAGACATTCGAGTACTGTGCCGTGTTGTCGATCACCAGGAATTCAAGGGTTAGCAGTTCGGCCACCCCGGCGTAAGTCACTCGGAACCGGTTGTAGGGCACCATGTCGAGATTCAGGCTCTCGGATGTTGGCCCCTCGTATTCCAACTGAATGGTGCCATTCACGCCGTAGCCCTCAGAGACAAGCATCGCGGAGGGGGTGGCGCTGTCGGTTAGTTGGGTCCGGACTTGGGCCTGCGCAGTCTGGGCGAATTCGTTGGAACCCTTGTTGAGCAAGATACTGAAGGCTCGCGACCCGCCGTAGATTCCCGAACCGTTCATTCTGACCGTTCTGGTGCCCGAGGTTGCATCGACTTTGCCTGGGCCGGTCGAAAAGTTATCGAGCGTCAGAGGATCCACCTGAGCCCGCATCGTCAACGGTGTTAAAACCATAGCCATCAAAGCCAGTAAGCCGGCGCTGAGCGCCAGATCGGCCACAGGTGCGGCCGGGAATGTGAAAGTGTTCGTCTTGAATTTCATGTTCGTAAGCTCCTTGTTTAGCCGCACTCAGTCCTGAGGCCGCTCCAGCAACCTGATCCTACGGCTGGCCTGCCGGAACTGCCATAGCATAATCATGTGGTTTTGTTGACGGCTGCAGTCAGAAGATGATGCGGCTCTTCAGGGCCTTGCGGACGGCTTCGGTCTTGGAATGGACGTGGAGCTTATCGTAGATACTGCGGACGTAGTCACGGATCGTGTTGATGCTGACTTGGAGGCGCTCGGCCGCCGCCTGGTAGCTGTGGCCCTCCGCGAGCACTCCGAGCAGCCGGATCTCGTGGGGGGTGAGGTTATGGTCGAGTCTTTCGATTGGACCGGTCTTGCGAAATAGCCGCACTACCTTTCGAGCTACCTCCGGCGACATCGGGGCGCCACCCTCATGCACATCGCGTATAGCGCCCAGAAGATCGCCTGGCGGCATCCTCTTCAGCAGATAACCGGAGGCACCGTTGCACAAACATTCCAGGATGTGTTCGTCTTCGTCGTGCACGGTAAGCATCAGGATCTGCATGGAGGGGTATTTTTCGCTAAGGAGGCGAGCGCCCTCGGAACCGGAGATGCCGGGCAGGTTGATGTCCAGCAGCAAAACGTCCGGAGTCCGGCCGCTCAAAGAGCGCAGCGCTTCTTCCACGGAACCGAAGGCTCCTGCGGAGCGGTAACCGGGGGTGCCTTCGATCAGTAATCCCAAGCCCTTGCGGATGGCGTGCTCATCATCAATCAGCGCCACGTGGATGGGGACGGCCTGGGGCATCTCCCGTCACGCTAACACTCCAACTCCGCCTAGACAACCGCATGAATATGCGGTGAACCACCCTGATCACACCTGGTTGTGCAGAATCGTCCCTATTTAAGCGGCACGGTCAGCTCCAGGCGCACGCCGCGGCCGGCGGCGGCATGTACGCTCATGCAGCCCCCCAACTGAGCCGCTCGCAGTTTCATATTGCGCAGGCCGTTTCCCGGGTGCTCTTCCAGGCCGGACCCTCCACCGTCCGGCCCTGGGAATCCGCAGCCATCGTCCACGATTTCGGCGCGGAGTTGACGATCCTCCACTTCGATCCTCAAACTGGCCGAGGCACAGTGCGCATGCCGCGCGATGTTGTTCAGTGCCTCTTTGAAAATCAGATACAAGTGGTGGCGCTGCTCCGGAGTCAGTTTCACTTTTTGCGGCTCAGGCGGCTCTTGTAACGACCAGGCAATTCCTTGCGATTCCAGCATCGCGGCAAACTGTCGAACCCGCGTAGTCACACTTCGCAGGTCGTCCCGCCTGGGGTCGACGGACCACACCACATCGCTGAGCCCGCGCGCCAGGCCGCGCGCCATCACCGCAACTTCACTCGCCATTTCAAATGCCTCCGGACGAGCCGTTCCAAGCTGCTGTTTCACCGCTTCACTCAGTAATGCCATACCTGACAGGCTGCTTCCGATGTCATCGTGCAGGTCGGTGGCGATGCGAGTGCGGACACGCTCCAGCTCCAGGCGCCGGTCCAGGTTGTAGCGGTACGCGCTATAAAGGGCCGCCACAAACGCCAGGAAGGCCATCACTTCGAACCACCAACGCCGCCACACAGGCGGAAGAATCACAAAATCGATTTCCGCAGGTGTGGCGCTTTCCTGACCTTCGGAATTCAGCGCCTTCACCAGGAACCGATAGTGTCCCTCGGGGAGGCCGGGGTAGTTGGCCTCATGGTCCCTGCCCGGCGCCTGCCAGGCGGACTCTCCGCCTTCCAGCTTGTAGGCGTACCGCAGGTTCGCTTCCGGTTCGTTGCTGAAGCCGGCAAACGCAACCTGAAACTGATTCTGCGAAGGCTGCAAATCCCCTCGGCCGATTCTTGTTTCGCCAACCTGCGAGATCGGATAGCGCTCGCGGCCAACCCGGAGTTCCGTGATCCGCACGGACGGGACGGTGGGAGGCACGTCTGCGGTTGGAGATAGCCTCGACAGGCCTTGCGTGGTTGCGAACCAGAGATCGCCGGCGCCGTCCCTGAGTGCCGCTGTGATCACTCCGCGCGCTAATCCGTCAGCCGCCGAGAAACGCTTGACTCGGCCCGTTCGCGGGTCCAAACGGTCCACACCCTTCGCGTTGGCTGCGTAGATCCGCCCCGCCGTGTCTTCCGTGATGCTAAAGGTGGTATCGCTCGCCAGCCCGTCCGAAGTTCTATAAATCCGCATCGTAAAATGCGGGCTGCCCGGCTTTTCAATCAACCCGAGTCCGCTCAAGGAAGCGATCCACAATCGCCCGGCGCTATCGACAAACAACTCGCGGACCGCACCGGTCAGGACGCCGTCGGTCCGCTGGAACCGGGTGAATTCCCGCCCGTTGTAACGAAACAGATCGCCGTCTCCGGTGCCCATCCAGACTTTGCCTTCCCGGTCTTCGGCAAAGGCGGCAACGAGTTCATACCCGTCCGGCCCTCCTGGCATAAAGGTGACAGCGTTCGTCCCGGGGTCCCATCGCATGACCCGCGGTTTGCCCGACAGGAACTGCTGAGACGCCCAGATTCCGCCCTTCGAATCCTCGAATATTTGAAACACGACCGTGTCCCGCGCATAGCACGCTTGGGGCCGCACCGCCGCCAGGGCCGCCGCCTGGACCGGCGCGTAAGTGCAAAGCCCCGCCCCTGTCGCTGCCCACCAGGCGCCGGCCCGGGCCTGCAGCAGGATATGGTGTCCCCATGGCGGTCGGTCGCTGAAACCTTTGAGGGATACGGGGTGGAATTTGGCCCCATCGAAGACGTTCACAACATCCTTGTTGCGTTCCGAAGACGTCACCGCTAGAACCGTCCCGGTGCGGTCGGCAACAACCGACCACACCCGATCCGAATCGAGACCGTCCTGGTCACCAAATGTGGTGAACCCGGCCGGCTGTATTTTCATCACGCCAGCCGCCTCCGTTGCCGCCCACATGTTTCCGGCGCGGTCTCTCGCCAGTGCATGAACCTGGCGGTCGATGAGTCCTTGTGTGCGAGTCAATAACCCGAATGCCGGCGGGAGGTTGTCGGGAAACCACCGCACGATCCCCCCGCTGGCGCCGGCCCAGATCGCGCCGTTCGGCCCGTCCGCCAGCGACGTTACATCCAGGCTCACTCGCCCTACCTTCCTGTAGATCTGGTCAACGCCGTCCTTGCCGGCTTTGTCCGCATCCCGCATGAGCACCAAACCGGCTTGTGTGCCTGCCCACACCCGGCCGGAGTGATCCCGCAACAGCGCCCGCACATTGTTGGTCGGCCCTCCCAGCGCGATGTGCTGGACATCGCCCTCTTTGCCAACGATATAAATACCCGATCGGGTCGCCACCCACAGCTTATGGCCCGCGCCCTCCTCAAGATCGCTGATGGAGATCCGCTTCTGTCCCGGCGCAGGCGCAGGCAACGGCTGGCGGCGGAACCGATGGCCGCCCAGTATTTCGAACAACCCTGCGCTGGTGCCACACCAGATTCTGCCGTCCGAACCTTCCATCAGGGCGTTAACGGCGTTCTCGGCTTCGTTGCCTCCGGGAAGGTAAGTCGTGAATTTCCCGCGTTCTCCAGCTCGGAAGGCGCACAAGCCACGCGAGGTCCCCACGAGGTATTCGCCCGCGCGAGTCTCCAGGAGAGCGTTCACCGACGGATCGGGAAGTCCCTCCGCAACGCCGAAGTTGACGAAGCGGTAGCCGTCGAACCTGGATAGTCCTTCCGGCGTGCAAAACCAAGTGAAGCCGCGTGAATCGACGACGATTTTGTTAATGCCGTCCGCAGCGAGACCGTCCGCGGTGGAATACGACCGGATGGGAAGCTGTTCAGCGATGAGACACAATGACAGGCCGATGGCCGCAACCGGAACTGCCCACGGTCTCATAGCGCCTCCGGTTTTCTAGTCTATATCGCCTGCGTTGCTTTTGCTGGATACGCGCACCGCCTGCTGCGATGACTACTGGACAATGTACACCTGACGATGTCAACCAAGCCGCTGGAAGTGAAAGGTTTAGTGCAGTGGTTGTTGACGGGGCGGCTCGACGGCGTGATAGTCGCGCGCGATGCGGCTGGTGTAGTCCTCCAGTAGGCCGCGTACACGCTCTGGGTCGGCGGAGCGAACGATCAGGCCGACATGGTGCAATCTGTCCATCCTCCACACCACCTCCGGATCGGCGAATTGCGATGTGTCGGGGTGCTCCTGCCGCGCCAGAGAAACCACCAGCCCGGCGTAGTCTTCGCGCGGCTGCGGCGGCGCGTAGGGAGAGCGACCGCCGGTCACCTCCACTTTGGCCCACTCCGCCCAGAGGTTGATACCGGTGGCGGCTTCCACCAGGTCGGCGATGTGTGCACCGCCGACGCGGGCCGAAGTCTCCAGGAAATAGACCTGGTTATCGTCACGGCCGATGATGTATTCGGTATGTGATACGCCGCGTAGCAACCCCAACCCGGCGAGCACCCGCTGATTTTCCGCCAGCAGCCGGTGCGCCGTCTCCGAGCCGCGCTCCAGAATGCGGGTGGTGAAGATGCCGCCCCCGTGGGCCACTTCGAGCGGCGGCTTGCCGTAGCCGCTGGCGATAGCGAAGCGGATCTCCTTCTCGTAGACGATGGAATCGACGTGGAAGATGTCGCCGGGCACGAAACGCTCCAGAACGTAGCGGCACTGCTCGTCGCCGAGCGCTTCGACGATTTCCCATAGCTCCTTCGCGTCGTGCACCTTTCGGATGCCGATGGCGCCGGCCATGGATCGCGGCTTGAGAACCCACGGTCCCGGCACGCGCTCCAGAAACGCGGCGATCCGGCCATGGTTCAGCACGTGAACGAAATCGGGCACGCGAATGCCCGCCTCCGCGGCCCGCATGCGCATGGCGAGCTTGTCGCGGAAGTAGTGGGCCGTGGTCTCGCCCATGCCCGGCACGCGCAAGTGCTCGCGCAGCATGGCTGCCACTTCGACGTCGAAATCGTCGAGCGGCACGATGCGGTCGAATTCGCGCGTGCGGGCCAGGTAGGCCACGGCGTTCAACGTGTGCGCCAGGTTCCAGCGGTGGTCTTCATCCGCCATGTAAAAGATTTCGTCGATGCTCTCGGTGGGGAAGTGCACCGACTGCCGTATGCTCTCCGAGGTGAGCAGCACCACCTTCGATCCCTGGCGCTTAGCTTCGCGCAGAAACTCGTGGCCCTTGTCGTAGCTGGCCAGACATAGCATCGTCATCATGCGATGAACCCCGCGGTGGCTCCCACCCATGCGAAGCCTTTATTATGATCGACACCCATCTGTGCGCCGCGCCCCATGCGAACGATGGTGTTGACCGCGCGCATTTCGTCCTGCCAGAGGTACATGATGCGGGCTTCGATTTTCGTCGGACCCGCCGGCGTTTCCACTACCGGCGTGAAGTCCACTCGCTCCTGGAGCAGATAGTCGCGACGCTGCGCGGCAGGGACGGCATCGATCTGCTCCTGGGTAGGCCCCACCACCACCCCGAGCCCGGCGAAAGAATAGAGCGGCTTGAGAACATACCGTTCCGGCTGGTCGACGCGCGTCACCTGGTTCAGAAACTGCGCCGCCGGCGCGGCCGGATGATGCAGGTATGGCAATGAAAACTTGCTGAGGCGGAAAAACCAGTTGGGATGGCCCGCCCATTCGACCTCCAGATCGTCGCGAAAATCGAAGGGCATCTCGATTTCGCGGCGTTCCAGTTCGTCGACAATGGCACGATTGTAAATGCGCTCGACAGGTGTCCACTGGCCGTCCCGTTCATACCAGAGGCGGTTACCCTGCTTGCGAACGTCGCGCACATCCACGGCGCGAACGCCGAACAGCCGCTCCGTCACCGCGAAATCGCAGAACGTCTTTTGCCGGGCCGGATCGACTTCCAGCAGGATGACATTGGCCGGATCGTGCGCGCCCACGATGGCCTCCCGGAGGAGTGCGTGATACCGTTCGAGAGCGAGCCCCCCTGGCAGAGCCGCCAGGCCGGGGTCGAGTCCATATGCTTCGCGATAGCATTCGGCCATCACCGGCTGATACGAGTACAAAGAAGGAAATCCCTGAATCTCAACCAGGCGCGGTTCGCGCTGCGCATCGAGTCCGAAATCGGCCTGTACAAACAGCGGAACCGGGGTCTCCCGGGGCGCCCGGTACCGCTCGGGAATGGCGTCGCTCGAGTCGCGCTGGTACTGTTCGTCGGCCAGTAACTGCTCCACCATCTCTCGGCCGTATCGCGCCATGCGATCGATCAACGGCGCGGGCAGGAAGCACGGCGTTTCGCTGTGGCGGAACCGGGTCGCGACGCCGCTCCGCTCTTCGATCAACGCGAGAAAGCGGGCGTAAGCGGCCGGCGTCCAGTCGCGGTTAAACTTCCGCCGAAGCGAGGGTATCAAAGAGAAACGCTCCGCCGCGCATGATCTGGCGGCCGTCGATCCAGATGTCGAACTCGCGTCCCACCACGTCGATATGAGTGGACGAGTACCAATCGGCGCCGGTGTGCGCGCCGTACGGATTGCCGAAAGCGATGTGAATGCCGGGAATCTTTTCGTCCTGCAGGATGTTGCCGATGACATCCCGCACGCCGATGTTGGTGCCGATGGCGAACTCGCCGACACGGTCGCTGAATTCGTCGGTGTGGCAGTAGTTCCAGAATTCGCGCTCCAGTTCGCGGTTGGCGCAGCGGGCTTCGCGCAGGCGGCTGTCTTCCACGCGAATGGTGAGCGGCGTGGCGCCCAGGTCGCCATATTTTTCGCAGAGGTAATCGCCCACCACACCGTCGATGACGAAGGTGCCGTCCACGCGCTCCGGCGTGGTGAAAGTCTCGCCGCCCGGCAGGTTGCCCCACTTGTTGGGGCTGATGATGCCGCTGGTCTTGAGCCACTTCAGGTGAGGGGAAAACTGCGCCACCAGGTTGGTGCCGGCGGGATTGGTGGCACGAATTTCACGCGCCGCGCTGGCCATGCGCCACACCTGCGTGCTGATGCGGTCTACCTCGTCGAAATCGGCGCGCATGCCCTGCAACATGATGCGCCGGTCGATATTGACCATGTGTGCGTGGCGCATCTTGCGGCGGTTGACCACGTCGGTCATCTGCATCCGCGTGTGCAGCTCGTTGGTCTGGGCGCGCACGGCGAAGATGCTCACCTGGCTGGACTCCATGTCGTCCAGCACCGCGGGTGGCATGTCAACCAGCGGGCGGGGCGCCAGGTCTTCCAGTACCCACGCGTTGTACACCAGGTGCAACTTTTCGAGCTCGGCAGCCAGCGCCGCGGCGATCTCCCGGCAGGCCACATCGGTGATCAAGGTTACTTTCTCTTCCGGCTGAATGCGCAGGCACGCCACGACGGCATTGTGGGCGCCCGGCTCCAGATCGGAGGCAAAACCCACCTGGCGCAGTTGTTCGCGTCCCGTCACTGCGCGCCACCCGCGGCCATGGCGCCTTCCGTTTCGGTAATCATATAGTCCACAACCCGCTTGAGGTCTCCGGTTTCGCGAAAGATCTTCAACTGGCGATCGGCGCCGGTGCCCTCTTGCAGGATTCGCCCGATGTAGCCGATCTCTTCGCGGCTGCCGAGTTCATCTACCACGTCGCTGACGAATTCCAGAATCTCGCCGATCAGCTGCCGCACCGGAACTTCCTCCTGTTTGCCGAAGTCGATCAGTTTGCCGTCCAGGCCATAGCGCGCAGCCCGCCACTTGTTCTCCATGATCAGCGCGCGGCTGTAATAGCGGAACGACAGATTCTGCTGGTGCAGCTGGTAAAGCTTGGCGAGCACCGCCTCGCAGAGCGCCGCGATGCCGATGCTCTCTTCCAGCCGCATAGGCATATCGCAAATGCGGAATTCGAGCGTCGGGAAATGCGGATGCGGCCGGATGTCCCACCAGATTTTCTTGGCATTGTCGATACATCCGGTTCGAATCAGCAGTTCGACATAGTCTTCGAACTCCGACCACCCCGCGTATAGATCCGGAATGTTGGTGCGGGGAAATTTATCGAACACCTTGCAGCGGTAGGAGCGCAGCCCGGTTTCCATGCCCTGCCAGAACGGCGAGTTGGTGGAAAGCGCCAGGATGTGCGGCAGGAAATAGCGCGCCCCGTTCATGAGCTGGATGGCGGTCTCGCGGTCTTCCACGCCGATGTGCACGTGCAGGCCGAAAATCAGGTTGGCGCGCGCCACCATTTTCATGTCCTCGACGATGGTGTGGTACCGTTCGTCGGGGTAGATGTCCTGGCTGGCCCAAAGGGCGAAAGGATGCGTTCCGCCGGCGGCCAGGCGCAAGCCGTTGGCGCGCGCCAGTCCAACAATCTGGCTGCGGATATCACGGATTTCCGCCTTGGCTTCCTGAATATTGCGGCAGACGCCGGTGCCGATTTCAATCACCGACTGGTGCATTTCCGGCTTCACGCGCTCTGCCAGCAGCATTTTCCCCTTTTGCACGATCTCCGCGTGGATGTGCGAACGCAGGTCGCGCGTTTCGGGGTCGACCGTCTGGTATTCTTCCTCGATGCCGATGGTGAAACTGGGGCGCGGCGCGCGGCTCATGGCCTGCCTCCCGCCAGGAACCGGCTCCACCGCAATTCGGGCTCCGCCGGCGGCGCCAGGGCCCGCGCCACCGCCATTTCCGCTACGGCGTCTACGATCCAGCGGAAATTATCGGCCCCTACCGACTCGATCGCCGCGTCGGGCGCCGGGTTCATGAAATCGATGGCGTAGGGCACGCCATCTTCCACCGCGAACTCGACGGTGTTGAGATCGTAGCCCAACGCCCGGCACAGCTTTAGCGAGTCAGCCAGGATGCGCCGCCCGAGTTCGGGCGCCGGTGGCGGATTGCCGGGCACGTAGCGCATATGGTGCGGAGCGCCTGGATCGTAGCGCATCACGTGAACATGGCGCTGGTCAACCACATAACAGCGAAAGTATTCCTGAAACTTCACTCCGCGCTGCAGGGTCATGCAAAGATCGCCGGACTCGTCGTAGGCCTCAAACAGCTCGTCGGGCGAAGTGACCTTGTAAACGCTTTTCCATCCGCCGCCGTCGTGCGGCTTCAGAAAAGCAGGGAACCCGACATACTCGAAGATCGCCGGCCAATCGAGCGGGTATTCGAGGTTGCGCATGGAACGGTCGGTGGTTCCTTCCGGATGCTGCTTGTGCGGCAGCAGGACGGTGGGCGGGACGGCCACACCGAGCTTTGCCGCCAACGCGTAGTTGAAGAATTTATCGTCCGCGCTCCACCAGAACGGGTTGTTGATGATCTGAGCGCCGCTGAGCGCCGCGTTCTTGAGGTACGAACGATAGAAGGGAATGTCGTGGGAGATGCGGTCGACAATCACGTCGTACCCGCTGGGCACCGCCATGCGCACGCCACCCACCTTCAAGTGCTCCGCCTGAACGCCGGAGGCGCCCATCGAGTTGATGCGGTCCACCAGCGCCGGGGGAAACGATTCTTCCATGCCGTAGAGAACGCCGATTCGTGCCATGCCTTTTTCTCTATCTCACGAAATACTGATCAGCCATCTTCTGCCACCACGGCCAGTCGTGGCCAAAGCCTTCCCATACGTCCAGTTTGTGGGGCACCCCTTTGATGCCGAGTGCGTGCGCCATTTTGACGTTTTGATCGAACAGCGCATCGCCGTTCCCTACCAACAGTACATAATAGCTGTGCCGCATCCGGTCAAGGAACCACGGGTCGCTTAGATCCGGTAGATAGTCCAGCGGGCTGTGAAAATAAGCGTCTCTATTGTAATAGCCGTCCAGAAACCGCCGCGGAACATCGAAGGCCCCGGACATGCTCACCGCGTAGGTCACGATATCGGGATGGCGCAGTGCGTAGTTCATGGCGTGATAGCCGCCGAAACTGCACCCAGTGGTGCCAATTTGTCCCCAGGTGGTGCGGTCGCGCACGAACGGCGCCACTTCGTAAGTGAGGTAGGCATCGAAGGCGTTTTGCCGATGCAGGCGATCGGCCGGAGCGATCGACCGGTTATACCAGGATTCCTGGTCTACCGAATCCACGCAGAACACCTGCAATTCGCCGCGGTCGATCTTGGGAGCCAGCGCGCCCACCATGCCGCGGTCTTCGTACTCGAAGAAGCGGCCGCCCGAGGTCGGAAACACGACGATGGGAAAACCGGCGTGGCCGTATGCCAGCAGTTCCATATCCCGGCCAAGAGAAGGACTGTACCACTTGAGGTAATCGCGACGCATGACAATGAGGTGTTAGGGCTGGGAAAGCTCTCCATATCGTACACTGAACGATTGGCCCTGCGCGCGAAAGACGACGGCCGTCTCCGTCTGCA
>CAZZHN010000091.1:0-17502 GCA_964654065.1 uncultured Solibacteraceae bacterium | reverse complement strand
GGTGGACATGGAGTCTGATTTTATTGTAGCGTGGCTCCGCACGGGAGCCTAGTTGAGCGAGCCTCAACCCGCCTTCCATTCCGGGACACGATCCTCTGCGCTAATCGGGTTGACGCCGGCCCCGGCGCCCAGCCAGAGGATGTCCTGCTTATTCCAGCCCTCGATGAGGCGCCCCACCATGCCGTCGGGCTCCACTAGAAACGTGGTGGGGACGTGGGAGATTCCGTACGCGTTGCTGGCCGGAAAATGGTTGTCTGCCGAATCCAGCAGCATGGGAAACCGCAAACCGAAATGTTCGGCGAATTCGCGCGTATCCCGTTCGTCATTCTGTGAAATCCCGAAAATGGACAGACCGCCGGCAGCGTGGATCCGTTCGAGAAACGGCAAGGTCATCTGGCACACCGGACAGGACACCTTGTAGAACGCCAGCAGCGCCGGCCCGTGAACCAGCAGATCGGTAAGCACCGCTTCCCCGCCGCCCAGCCGCGGCAGGCGGAACTCCGGCGCGCGCGCTCCCACCTGCGGCAACGGCGATTTCTTGCGGAAGAACATACTTTCAGTTTACGCGAGCGATATCTCGGAGGGACGCCTTATTCGTGGTTGTGGGTGATCAGGCGCGCGCCACGGTTGCGCGTGATGTAGTTGTAAACCCACTCAACGAAGACCAGCAGCCGGTTCTCAAACTCCACCAGGTACATCAGGTGCACGAACACCCACAGGAACCAGGCCGGAAAGCCGGAAACGTGCAGCTTGCCGAATTGCGCTACCGCTCGGTTCCTGCCAATGGTGGCCAGGTTGCCTTTGTCGAAATAGCGGAAGGGGCGCACGGCCCGGCCGCGCAGCTTCTTGACGAGCAGGTTGGCTACATAACGGCCCTGCTGCATGGCGACCGGCGCCACGCCGGGGAGCGGTTTGCCGTCCTGCGTGAGGCTGGCCAGATCGCCGATGACGTGAATTTCGGGATGGCCGGGGACGCTGAGATCGGGCTCAACCAGCACCCGTCCGGCGCGGTCGAGCGGGGCGCCGGCGCGCTGCGCCAGCTTCCGTCCCAGGCTGGAAGCGCGTACGCCAGCCGCCCAGAGCACGGTGCGGGCGGCAATCCGCTCCATGCCGGCGGCGGATTGCACATTGACGCCGCCTTCGTCGATGGCGATGACGCGCGCGCCCAGGCGCGGCCGCACACCGAGTGCGATGAGGTGGCGCTCAGCCTTGTGGGAGAGGTCCGGGGCGAAAGATTGCAGCACCCGGTCCTCTCCCTCCAGCAGCAGGATGCGGGACTCAGCGGGGTTGATGTGGCGGAAGTCGCGCCGCAGAGTGTCGTTGGCGATCTCGCCCAGCGCGCCGGCCAGTTCGACGCCGGTCGGGCCGCCGCCGATGATCACAAAGGTCAGCCACGCATGGCGCTGGGCGGGGTCCGGCTCGCGCTCGGCCTCTTCAAACGCCAGCAGAATGCGACTGCGGATTTCCGTGGCGTCTTCCACGGTCTTCAGGCCGGGCGCCAGTGGCTCCCATTCGTCGTGGCCGAAATAGAAGTGAGTGGAGCCGGTGGCGATAATCAGGTCGTCGTAGGGCCGTTCGCCATCCGCCAGGACCACGAGGCGGTTGGCGACATCGAAGTCGACGACCTCGCCCAGCAGCACCTCGGTGTCCCGGTGTCCCCGCAGCACCACGCGCAGCGGCGATGCGATCTCACCCGGTGAAAGGCCGCCGGTGGCCACCTGGTAGAGAAGCGGCTGGAAAAGGTGAAAATTGCGGCGGTCGATCACGGTAAGCGCCACCGGTGCCTTCGCAAGGCGCTTTGCTGCGTAGAGGCCGGCGAAACCGCCGCCAACAATCACCACCCGATGCGCACTCAAGGCAGGCGCCTTCCCCGGAGCGGCGCACCAAATTGGAGCGCCCGGACCGCGATGCGCAGCGCCGCGCATGGCTGCGGCCGGCCTTCCCTCACCCCTGCACCCCTGAAACGATCCATCCTGTCCACGATGGTAGCGCAGACCTGCACTGGCCCTCACGGTGCACGCTGGCCAGGCGTCGAGAAGAGTCTCGACGCGGCACGCATGAGTGCGTGCGCCACGGCACTGGCGGCCGATGAGCCGGGAGGCGTTGCCGGCAAGGCAACAGCGGGCGCAGCGTTCACACTTGTCGGGTCGCGCACCTGCGCTAAGATTGAGGGGTGGCCCGGCACCTCCGCCGGGAAAAACAGGGGCAGGCAAATGAGCGGACGGCGGTTTGGTATCGGAAAATGGGCTGGAGCGGCAGCGCTATGGTTCGCTACAGCCGCTATTGCGTCCGCGCAAGCCTTCACCGTCTACACGCTGCCCGCGAGCTACAGCCAGCCAAAAGGGATTACCGCCGGCCCGGATGGCGCGCTCTGGTTCACCGAATACAACAACAACAAAATAGGGCGCATCTCCACCAGCGGGGTCATTACCGAGTACCCGGTAGTTTCCGCCGCCAGCTACCCCTACTCGATCACCGCCGGGCCGGATGGAGCGCTGTGGTTCACCGAGTACCATGCCAATAATATCGGGCGCATCACCACGGCGGGAGCGGTTACCGAGTTTGCCGTACCCACTCCGCTGGCCTTCCCCCTCGGCATTACCAACGGCCCCGATGGCGCGCTGTGGTTCACCGAATCGGGCACCAATAACATCGGGCGTGTGACCACGGCGGGAGCATTCCTGGAATATGCGATACCCACCCAGCCGTCTGGCGCATACGGCATCGTAACCGGACCTGACGGCAACCTGTGGTTCACGGAATCGGCCGGCAACAATATTGCGCAGGTTACCCCGCAGGGCATCATCACCGAATTCGCGGTGCCGACTTCCGGCTCAGCGCCTTCGGGAATCCTCAATGGACCCGACGGCGGCCTCTGGTTCACCGAGTGGGCCGGGAATAAGATTGGCCGCTCCGACACCAGCGGGAATATCGTGGAATACACGGTTCCGACCGGCATCAGCTACCCGCTGGCGCTTACTGTCGGCACCGATGGCGCCATGTGGTTCACCGAGGGCGCCATTCGCAACCAGATTGGCCGCGTCACCGTCGCCGGCGCCATCACGGAGTATCCCGTCGGACCGGAGCGCGCGCCTGGGACTCCGGTCGCGACAGGCATCGTGCACACACCCACCGCCACTCCCTATCCGGCGTGGCTCGCGGCAGGTCCGGACGGTGGGATCTGGTTCACGGAAGGGATCGGCGCCGTCGTCCGCTTCGCAATTCCCCCGGTCGTCAGCAAACTGCGCCACGCGCTGTAGCCGCGGCCACCGCAAGCCGCAGGTACGCTTTCTCTGCCCGCTCACCTGTTCGGATTCCCTAGCTCACCGCCGGGACTATCCGGACCACTCTCCGCCTTGCACTCCGCGTCACTGGAGGACAAACCTGTTAGAATCTGCGCAAGGAAAGGACGCCAATGATTCCGATTTCGAAGACCGCAGTGTACCGATGGCTGGCGATTGCCGGACTGTTGCTCGTTACGCTCCCCGGAGGCGCCACGGCGGGTGACCTCGATGTCGCCAGCCGGCTGGAAGGGTTCGACGCCTACATGGCCAAGACCCTCAAGGACTGGAACGCGCCGGGCGTCGGCGTCGGCATCGTGGTCAACGACAAGCTGGTTTTCGCCAAGGGCTACGGCTATCGGGATTACGAAAAGAAGCTGCCGTACACGCCGCGCACCATTAGCCCGATCGCTTCGAATACCAAGCTGTTCACCGCCATTGCCGCCGGCATGCTGGTGGAGGAGGGGAAGCTCACCTGGGATAAGCCGGTGCGCGAGTCCGCCCCCGCCATCCGCTTCTACAACGACCAGCTCAACAACTCGGTGACGCTGCGCGACATGCTGTCGCATCGCACCGGAATCACGCGCCACGACAGCATCTGGTACAAGTCCGATTTCACCCGCAAGGAACTCTTCGAAAAGCTCGCCTACCTGGAACCGGAGGAGCCGATGCGCGAGACGTTCCTGTATAACAACCTGATGTTCGCGGCCGTCGGCTACCTGATTGAGCTCCAGTCCGGAAAACCGTGGGAACAGTTCGTCAAGGAAAGGATTCTGGATCCGCTGCAGATGAAATCCACCGGATACAGCATAGGGGGCATGCTGCAGCAGCCGGAATTCGGCGTCGGGTTTACGGAAAAGCGGGATTCCTTTGAGCTTTACCGGATTCCCTACTACGAGGACATCGCGGGCGTAGCCCCATGCGGCGCCATCGTGTCCAACATCGAAGACATGTCTCACTGGCTGATCGCGCTGATGAACGAAGGCAACTACGGAGGGAAACAGGTGCTGCCGCCAGCGGTGCTGAAGGCCACGCTGCAGCCGTCCATCGCGCTGCCGAACGTCGGGCTCGAGACCCGTGGCTGGGGGGAGATTCTCAATGCGGCTTACGGAATGGGGCGGGAGACGGCCTCTTACCGGGGCCACCTGATCACCTTTCACGGCGGCGATCTGCCCGGCTTTCACACCCAGGTTTCCTTCATGCCGCAGGACCACATCGGGGTGCTGGTTTTCGAAATCGGCAACCACAGCCAGCCGCTGTACAACATCGTGACTTACAGCGTCTACGAGCGGCTGCTGGGCATGGACCTGACGCCCTGGAGCGACCGGCAGCTCGAGATCCGGCTGAAGAACAAAAAGGCAGGGACCGAGTCGCGCACGAAAGCCGACATGGGCCGCGTCCCGAACACGCGGCCTTCCCACGCCCTGGCGGATTACACGGGTGTTTATGAGAACGCCGCGTACGGTTTGATGACCATCGGGCTCAAGGACAACCAGCTGCAATTCGAGTTTCACAAGATGCGATTCCCGATGACCCAGTTTCACTACGACCGTTTCGACACGCCGGACGACGAACTGGAGGGCAAGACGTCGGTTAATTTCCGCACCAATCCGCAGGGCGATATCGACCAGGCGGTGATGTCGCTGGATGAAGGCGAAGCGGTTTTCGTCCGCAAACCGGATGCGATCGACCCCAAGCTGATGTCTCAACTGGCGGGCACCTACGAGACGCCGAGCGGCTCGACGTTTCAGGTTCTTCTTAAGCCGGGCGGCGGCCTCTCGCTGGCATTCCCCGGCCAGCCCGTGCTTCCGCTCAACCAGACCAAGGGTCTGGCTTTCCGGACTCCCCAGTTCTCCGATCAGATCTTTGAATTCGTGGTGCAGGATGGCCAGGTGAAGGGTTTGAAGGGCAAGGATCCGTCCGGTGAGGTTACGTACCCGAAGAAGTAGCGGGCGGCCGCGCGGGACGCGCCCGCTCCGGTAAGATGAAGCCATGCCCTGCCTGTTGCTGGTGATCGTGCTCGCCTTTCCGCGAGTAGTGATGGTGGCGATGTTTCTGTTCAGTAATTACCTCCAGCGGGCTTATCACGGGATTCTGCTGCCGGCGCTGGGCTTCGTGTTTCTGCCGTTGACGACGCTGGTGTATGCCTGGCTCACGAACACGCACCAGGCGATCGCGGGGGTGAACGCGCTGATTCTGGTAGTGGCCGTGGTAATTGACGCCGGCGGGCTGGGCGGCGGCGCGTGGCACCGGCGGCGGGATTAGGCGGCGCACCGCTGCCACCGCTCCCTGACGGTCGCGGCTCTGAAAGGTCCGCGAGCACGGCGCTTGACAGACGACAAAAACCGATCGTCTGTCCTACCGCCTAGCTCTTGAGCTCTTCGACGATCTCGGCAGCGACGGCGCGGGCCTTGTCGATGGCGCCGGGGTCCAGGCTGATGGCGCCCACGCGCGCGTGGCCGCCGCCGCCGTAGCGTTCGCAAATCGTGGCCAGGTTGTGCTTCGGCTCAGCCGGCGCCCACGGGTTGGAGCCGACCGAAATCTTGGTGCGCGTACTCGAGGGACTGACCGAAACCGTGTACACGGAGGTCGGAAAGAGATAATACGGAATGAACTTGTTGTAGCCTTCGACGTCGTGGCCCGTTAGATCGAAGTAGACGACGCCATCCTGCTGCTCAGCGCGGCGTCGGATGATGTCAATCGACTCCAGGTGGCGCTTGTAAAGCGGTTGGTACAGCGCCTGAATCTCGGGCTCGGCGACAATCTCTTCCAGGCGGGCGTGCTGCATCCGGCCGATGATCTTCTGCACGATGTCCGACCCCTGGGCAGCTTCAATCACCAGCGTGAGCTTCATCGCGGGAGCGCCCAGTTCTACTGCCGTTCGAGCGTCCGCGTATTGGGCGCCATCGATAATCAACGACCATTCGACCAGCTCGTTCAAGTCCGGCGCGGTGAATCCGAAGCGGTCGTGGGCCACGTCGCGGATGAACGCCGTGCAGGACTTATAGCGCGGGTCGTACAGCTTGCGGCCGCTGGTGTCGCGCCGGAACTCTTCCGCGTCTTCGTGGCTGAGAAAGGCGCTCTGGTGATGATCGAACCACCAGGTGAGGCGAGGGCTGTTGGAATACTTGAAATCCACGATGGCATTCTCGTCGCCATCGAATAATTTGGGCTCGAAGGTCTGGGCGGCTCTGTGAGCCATTCCGGTATAACGGAACTCCGCATCCGGGTGAACTGCGCCCGCGATGAAGCGGCTGAAGAAGGCAGCTGACGCTGCCCCGTCAAAACAATGGTCGTGGTACAACACCCTTACTAGCATTGGTCGGGAGGAAAACCTTTTATCCTGCCTGAAGTGGGCGAGAAATGCAACTGTACCATTGGTTAGCGCCTTCCGCGCAGACATCCGGAATAACTGGTGCTAGGCTAGCAATTCGGCACTCTTATGAGCGATCTATCGCAAATAGATCGGCGTATGTTCATGCTGGGCACGGCAGCGGCCAGAGTTCTGGAGGCGCAGGTGGAAAACGCGGCGTCGAAGCCGGACCCGCGACGCCGCATTTACGAACTGAACCGCCGCTGGTTGTTCGGCGGCAAGGCGGGAGCCGGGATGGCGGCTCCGGACTTTAGCGACGCGGCGTGGCAGAAGGTCACCCTGCCGCACACCAACGTGCGCCTGCCGTGGCACAGCTTTGACGAGAGCAGCTTTCAGTTCATTTCCACCTACCGGCGTCACTTTCGCGCGCTGCCTGAATGGAAAGGCAAGCGCGTCTTCCTCGATTTCGCGGGCGCGATGACCGCTTCCACGGTCACCGTCAACGGGCACAAATTCGAGGAATACAAAGGCGGATATACTCCCTTCACGTTCGAGATTACGCCGCACCTGAAGTACGGCGCCGACAACGTGATTGCGGTGGAACTCGATTCGACCGAGCGGGGCGACATCCCGCCGTTTGGCGAGAACATCGATTACCTGACCTTCGGCGGTATCTATCGGGGCGTGCAGCTTCGTGTGGTTCCGGAGACGTTTATCGACAACATCTACGCCAAGCCGGTCGCGCCGCTCACGCCGCAGCGATCGGTCGTGGTCCGGTGCTACCTGCAGGGGCACATCGCCGGGACGGCCACACTCACCGCGGAGTTGCTGGACGGCGCCAGGGTAGTGAAAACAGCCAGCGCGCAGGTCAGTGGGGACGCTGCGTATCACGACCTCGAGCTTGACGCGCTGCCGGAGATTGAGCTCTGGAACCTACAGAAGCCGAAGATGTACAACGTGGTGGTGCGCCTGGCGACGGCAGGCGGAGCGAAGGATGAATTCCATACCCGGATCGGTTTCCGGGAAGCGCGCTACACGCCCGACGGCTTCATGCTCAACGGCGAACGTGTCAAGCTGATCGGCCTGAACCGGCACCAGACGTTCCCGTACGTGGGCGGCGCCATGCCCGACCGGGTGCAGCGGCGCGATGCATGGATTCTGCGGCGCGAGTTGCATTGCAATATCGTGCGCACTTCGCACTACCCGCAGTCGCCGGCGTTTCTGGACGCCTGCGACGACCTCGGTCTGCTGGTCCTCGAAGAGATTCCCGGCTGGCAGCATATTGGCGACCAGGTGTGGCAGGACCTGGCGGTGCGCAACATAGACGCCATGATCCGGCGCGACTGGAATCACCCGTCCATCGTGCTCTGGGGCGTACGCATCAACGAGAGCATGGACAATCACGATCTTTACACGCGCACCAACGCGCTGGCGCATTCGCTCGATGACGCGCGCCAGACCGGCGGCATCCGATACCTCTACGAGACAGAGCTGCTGGAAGACGTGATGACGATGAACGATTTCGGCTTCCCGCTGCGGCCGCCGAACCACCCGTTGTACATGAACACCGAGTTCAACGGGCACATGTTCTCCACCAAGCGCTCCGACAACGTGGAGCGGGTGGCCGAGCACGTGACACGGCACGCGCGCGTGCACAACCAGCTCGCCTCAGACAATCGCTATTCGGGCGGCACCGGCTGGTGCGCCTTCGACTACAACACGCATCACAATTTCGGCTCAGGCGATCACATCTGCTATCACGGCGTGTCCGACATTTTTCGAATCCCCAAGCCGGCCGCGTATTTCTACGCGTCGCAATGCAGCCCGGAGGAGCAGGTGGTTCTGGAGGCGGGGTTCTTCTGGTCTCAGGGAGACAGATCGGCCGCCGGCGGCGTGCACCGGGTGCCGATTCTCTCCAACTGCGACCATCTCAAGATCTATTGGAGCGGCGTGGTGAAGCAGGAGCTGGATCCTGACCGGACAACTTATGCTCATCTCAAATATCCACCCTTCACGATGAACCTGGGTGAACTGCCGTTGAGCCCGTGGGGCGATTTGAAGATCGAGGGCTACATCGGCGGCAAACTCCGCAAGACGCTGGTTCTTTCGGGCAGCGGTAAAGACGCCGACCTTAAAGTCGTCGCCGATGAGGCGGAATTGAAAGGCGACGGCCAGGACGCCACGCGCGTGGTGGTGATGGTGACCGACGAATACGGCAACATGAGGCCGTTTGCGACGGCGGCGATCGCGCTCTCGTTGACCGGCCCCGGCGAGATCATCGGCGAGAACCCGCTGGTGCCGGCCGGCGGTGCGGCGGCGATCTGGATACGGGCCAAGGAAAGCGCCGGTGTGGTCAACCTGACCGCGACTCACCCGTTTCTGGGCAAGAGGTCGATCGCAATTCAGGTTAAGGCGGCGGAGCCGGAGGTGGTCTAGTCTGGTACCATCGCACCCTAACGGTCGCGGCTCCGACGGAGCGCTGGTCAAGCTTGGGCTGGGCCTGCCCTGGCCCATACGGGCGGTGCGCGAATCTCTGAAACAAGGCCGACGGGGGCGTCGGCCGCAGACCAGGGGGTCTGCCCCACGAGCTCAGCGATGAGAATTGCCGTTCTGGCCGACATACACGGGAACCTGCTGGCATTGGAAGCGGTGCTCGCGGACCTGGATTCGCACGCGCCTGATTTGGTCGTGAATCTGGGCGATCACTTCTCGGGTCCGCTGCAAGCGGCGTTCACCGCCGATTTACTCCTGGCGCAGCGCCACTGGGTTCACATTCGCGGCAATCACGACCGGCAGTTGACCGAGCAAACACCGGGCGCGATGGGCCTTTCCGACCGCGCCGCCCGCCGGCAGCTGACCAGCGCCCACGAAGCCTGGCTGCGGTCTCTCGCACCGGCCACGGTTGTCGCCGAGGATGTCCTGCTGTGTCACGGCACGCCGCAGAGCGACGTCGATTACCTGCTGGAAGAGGTTGCCGCAAGCGGGGTCAGCCTGGCGTCACGCGCGACGATTCGCTCCCGCGCCGGCGGTGCGGTGGGGGCGGTGCTGTGCGGCCACTCGCACGTGCCGCGGTTGATACGCCTGGAGGACGGGACGGTGGTTCTGAACCCGGGGAGTGTCGGCCTGCAGGCTTTCAACGACTCGGACCACCAGTTTCCCCACGCCATCGGGACCGGCAGCCCCCACGCCCGTTATGCACTTCTCGACCGCGATCGCCGCGGCTGGCGCGCCACATTTCGCGCCATCGACTACGACTGGGGCGCTGCGGCGCGGCTTGCTTCCGAAGGCAACCGTGCGGACTGGGCGCACGCATTGTTAACGGGCTACCCGCTAGAATAACGGCAACCTGGAAGCAAATCCGGCCGGAAGGGACTCACTTCCGGCGCCAGAGGGTCCAGTGCGTGGTTTCCTGGATCGGGACGAAGTCGCGGTCCAGCACCGGCTGGTAAGTGCGCAGGAGGCCCTGGATATGGTAATTCTCAATCGCGAAATCCCCGGCTGACTTGTTGTATTTGCGGACCAATACGTATCGGGCATCGCCGAAGAAGCGATCTCCGCCAGGATGCGCCGCATCGCTGAATGCATAGTTGTACGCTGCCGCAGCCATTCCTCCGCGCGGCGAAGGACGGCCGAGCAGGTAGTTGAACGGATTGAACATGTCGATGGTCGTTACGCCAGCTCCAGGCTCGGTTCGCGTCCGGATCAGCTCCAGTCCGTCGTTCAACACTTCCGCGTAAGCGGGGCCGCCAGATTCCGAAGTCATCGAGGATTCAACCGGACCGAAGATCAGAGACGCGCCGCGGGGCGATGCGACGCGCACGGCCATAGTTTCCACGCCGCGGTGCCGCTCCCACCAGGCAGTCGCCAGTGATGCCGCATTCATCGCGGTGAGCGGCAGGAAACACAGCACGCTCAGGAAAACCGCCAGCGGCCTGCCCGGTGGATCCGCGTCGAGTTTCCCTCGCCGCGCGAGGACGCCGTCCAGCAGCACGACGGCGGCGAATCCATCCAAGGGCAGCGACATGGCCTGGTGGTTGGTGGAGAGCAGAAACCCGCCGACGCTCACCGTCAGGAGAACGAACAGCCACAAGCGCACCGGCCGCGGGAGCGCACCGGCAGCGAGCGGCTCTCCCAGGCCGGCGGTCGCGACGGCGGCCAGAAGCAGCAACGGAACGCTCTCGATCAGAAACGCCGGGCTGAAAATCGACCACGGCCGCCAGGTCAGACCGCGCCCACTGGCGGCTTCCGCCAGATCGCGAAACATGTCGGCCAGGTCGAACCGGAGATAGGCGAGCAGGATGAGCGCCACAATGCCAAAGCCGGCGCACAAGCCCGCGAAGCGGCGGCCGCGGCCGGCGGCACACCAAAGCCAGATGAGCACGAAGGGGAGCGCCACCATGGCATAGGTCACCTTGAGAAACGCCAGCAACGCCCAAGCGATGCCGATCGAAACGGCGCGCCCGGCGCCTGGCCGCTTCCCGGCCGTCGGCTGGAGCGCCTGAAGGCCGCATTCCACCAGGATGATGCCCAGCAGCGCGTAACCATAGCGGTTGTAAGCCATGGCGTAACTGAATGCGAGCGGATTGAAACCCAGAGGAAACGGGGCGGTGACCAGCAGGACGCTGTAGATGCCCAGGGAACAAGCCAAAACGGCTCTCAGGCGCGTTCGCACGGCCAGGTACGTCCACAGGGCCACCACTGCGCCGAACAGGGCGTTGGCGTAGGCAAGGCCCGCCGGCCGCATTCCGGAGATCACCAGACCGCCGGCCTGAATCAGGAAGAATACCGGACCCCATGCGGACGCAAAATCGCGATGCGGGATCTGTCCCTGGCTCACTCGATACGCGTTGGCCAGCGAGAAGAAGACGTCGTGTTCGAATACTCCTAACACCGGCATGCCGACAAAAGCAGCCATCGCGGCGGCCAGCGCCACTGCCGCGATGGTGAACCAGTCGCTCCTGGGGAGGGTCGGCAAACGCATGGTCAGGTCAGGGCATTCTCAGTTTAGAGCAAACTGCATACAGGCACGGATTCTTCCCAGAGACTGCGGAATTCGGGTTGGAAGCGAGAGGATGGCAGGCGGAATCGCCTGCCCCACCAGCGGTATCTTACCGCTGCACAGCCTGAAAATAGGATGGCAGGTCCGGCTTGGTGTCGCGCAGGATTTCGACGATGGCGCGACGCTGGTGCAGCGGCAGCCGCGCATACCGCGGGCTTTTCTCTTCGCCGGACAGGACTCGCCACATGCGGGAGTAGACAGCCCGTTTGGCTTCGCCCGGCAGCGCATCGAAGACCGCCGAGTAGACCATATAACTGCAGGGATAACGCAGCAGGCGCCGCTCCAGGTCCAATTGCCGCAACGATCTGTTTTGCCGGTCGAATGGGCCGCGCGAGGCGAATTCCCGGTCAAAGCCGGATGTGCTTTCCAGGCGGGTCGGCAAGGGCGCCTCATCCACGAACAGCAGGTAATCCACCAGTTCCCTGGCCGCGTCCTGCAGCCGCCTGGCCGCCGCTGATCTGTCATACAAGGCGACACGGGTCTCCCACCCGATCCGCGTCAGCAGGTTCATCATGTGCATTTGGTGCTCGAACACCATCAGGGCAACGACGTCACTGTAGGGCGACAGCCAGTGGGTGGTATCGACCTTTCCCGCCAGCGATTCCAGGTTGAGGGTTTCGGCGGTGACCATCGCTTCGGGCCGGGCGGCATCGGTCACGACCGCATTGCCGAGGTGCCTCGCGCCGCCGCTTCTGCCGGTGACGTACCAACCGCCCCACAGCTTTTCAAAGGGAGTCCGGCTGTCGGTGTCCTGCTGCCCTAACTGCGGCAAGGGCGCTCCATCGGGCGACGGAAAAACACTGCGGATCAACGTGCCCGGTACGCCGCGGGTGGAATCGGAGCGATGGCAGTTTACGCAATCTAAGCGTCGCGACAGCGGCGATTCGGGCGGGCCAGTCCGGTTCGCCGCTCGCTCCCGGTATGTCGAGTCGCGCTGGTCAAGCCGGAAGAAGACGACGCCCTGCCGGGGATCCTGGGACGCCAGCTCCATGAACCCGTTCTTCACCCATCCGACCACCACCGAATCGTTGAAGTACAGCATCCGTGGATGCTGCGGCTCAATCCGCATCTGCTGCACTCCGGTCTTGGAGAACACCAGGATTTGCGACTGCACGGGAATGTGAAGCGCCGCCAGGACCGACGGCAGGTAGCCGAGTTGGTCGTCGAACTGAAGCTGGATGCTACCGGCACGAATTCCCCGATCCAATTCGGATACGGGATCCGTGAGCGGCCGGGAGGAGTAGCCGATGGCCGGATGATCGAGCGGGATGTCGATCTGAGCCAACGCTGATGCGGCGGCGAGGAGCGCCGCCAGCGCGCTCCGTCTCAGGTCAGCCAGCACGACTTTGCCAGCTACTTTCCGATGGCGAACAGAATGGCGTCATTGATTGCGAACGCCGTGCCGTCCTCGCCGACGATGGTGGGCGTGTACGCTTCGCCGCGGCCGGCGGTCAGGCGGAGGCGCTGCGAAAGCGTGTTCGCAGTAAAGTCCCAATGGTAGGCCACCCCGTCTTCGCTATTGATGAAGGCAGCCTTATTGACGGCATCAATCGCAGCGCTGTTGATGCACCATTCCTTCACGGCATTGGGAAAACCGGGGCTCCTGTCCGGCGTCACTCCGGTGACCGTGATGATTTCCTTCATGACCGATACCGGGGTGGTGGAGTATTCGTCCGGCTGGGAGGCGTTCGGATCGAGCACCGCGACCTTATTGACTCCGTCGCCGGTGCCGGCACCCTTATAGTTGTTGTACTTGGTCAGGACCAGATAAGACGAGGTCCCGGTGTAAGAGGGAACCGCAGCGGCAGGCACCACCGATGCGGTGTCGTCCCAGCCGAAGGAACCGGGAATCTTGGCGACGGTGAGAGTGGAGTCGAAATGGAGAAGCCAGCCACGATCATTATGCGAGCTGCAGCAGGGATATTCCAGGACGCCGTAGTAGACATCGCCGTCCGGCCCCACCATGGGCGCGGCCGAGCTGTCCGAACTGAGGGTGGCCGGGCCGCCGCGCGGATCCATCAGCTGCACGCGTCCGATGGGGGCGAGGTTGGAACTCTGCAGCGAGACCAAATAACCGGCGCCATCGGAGGCGCCGTTCGAGACCGCGATGTAGAGGCTCTGCTGGTCATTGCTCAGGGCGGGCGAGCAGTTCAGTTCGACGCCGGTGATCGAGGTGTCGCCGCCCGCCGTGGAGGCCGCGCTGACCCAGGTGCCGACGCCGCCGGCGCTGATGTGGGCGATGCCACTGACCAGGTTCGCCGGATTCGCGCCGCGGACATGGAAACCGAAGTAGATGTTGCCGCTGCTGTCGGCGGTCAGAGGCGTCGAGATCTGCACTGTCAGGTCGAAAATCGCTTTCCGCTTTGCGTAGACCGAATTTCCGTAAAAAGCGATCTGGCCGGTGGCGCCGGAGAAGCCGTTCGGCCCGGTCAGCGAGTCGACCGAGTCGCGGTAGTAGACGGTGCCGCCGGCGCCGGCGTAATACAGGCGGTTGCCGGCCGTGAGCACAGCGCTGTAAGGCGGAATCCAGTTGTGCGGCGGCAGGATGTAATCGCTGGGCAGCGTATACATCGGCGCACCGCTGGCGGCATTCAGCGCCATCACTTCGAATCCGCTGCTATTCCCGGTCTTCACCGGCAGGAGCATGGTGTTGGCCGCGGACACCATCGGGGAGCCGTAGTGAATCAGCAGATCGCCGGCTCCGCCGCCGGGGGGATTCAGGTCCACGGGCGTCGACCAATGAATGGCATTCAAGGGCTGTGCACCCGTGGAGGCCTGAGCGGTATGTTGTGCGTTGTTTGCGTAGCCGCCCCAGGGCACGCTGACCTGGGCAAAAGCGGCGGATACGCCAAAGAAAACTGTAGACAAGACGATAATGCGACGTGGCATCCGGTCCCCTCCGAGATAGCGTCCAGTATACAACGGCCGGCACGGCCGCCTCAATGCGAGCGCGCGGCGCGATGCAGGAGAAAAGCGGCAAGCTAAAGCATGCCCCACCATATATCGTGCCTGTCAGAACTTCAGGTGGAGCGAGAGCTGCAGGATGCGCGGCCCGCGCGGGTTCACCGGGTCGCTGGCGCCCACCACGGAAGACACCGTGCCGAAAGTCGGCGAGTCGATGTTGGTGTCCGGGGTGGCAAAGTTCGTGTGGTTGAAGATATTGAACGCATCAGCGCTGAAAATTACTTCCGCGCTCTCATGCACGCGGAAGTGCTTGGCGAGCGAGACGTCGGTGTTCACAAAGCCGGGCCCGCGGAAGGCGTTGCGCGGCAGCGAGCCGTAGGTGAACTGGCCGACCAACTGTGAAGCGTAGATCTGTGCTTGTCCATCGAGTGCCAGCGCGCGGGTGTTGGAGAAGTTGCCCGGATTGAACCAGTAATTGGCGGCGTTTCCGTTGATCGTGCTCCAGGTGCGCGGGTTGAGCGTGGCGATCGAGTTGCCGACCAGGTCGGCGCGCACCAGTCCCGCCTGGCCGTCGCCGGCAGGACCAGGGTCGCCATCGCTGGTGCTCAGTCCTGCAAAGATATCGAGCGGGAAGCCGGAGTGGTAGGTGACGATGGGCGCCAGCGTCCAGCCGCCGACCAAAGCCTTCGGACCGCCCACCCACATCTTGTCGAACGGGAGGTCCCAGGCGCCGGAGATGCTGAAGGCCTGGCGCAGATCGAAATCGCCCGAGGAGCGGAACTGATCGTGGCTATAGTACGGGACCAGGGAGTTGCGCTGGCGGAACCCGGAGACGTTGTCGATCTCGTGGGCGTACGTGTAGGACACGGTGAAATAGGCTTCCCCGAACCTGGAGTTTCCAGAGCGCTTGGTGACGCTCGCCTGGAGCGCATCGTAATCGGCCTTGCCGATGTTCTGAAACTCTTCCATGTAGCTGAAGGTGGGGTTGCTTTGGTCGGTGTTGTAGATCCGGTTATTTGTGCCGGGCACAAACGGATTGATGTCCACCAGCCCGGTCAGCTTATGCGCGTCATACCCCACATAGCCCACCTCGGCGACCATGCCGGAAGCCAGCTGCCTTTCCAGCGACAGATTGTACTGAATGACGTACGGCGTGCGCAGGTGCGGATCGACGTAAAACACGCCGCCGCCACCGATGGGGAGGAAGCCCGCGTTGGCGAAATTCAGGCTGGAGGCAGGCGGCTTGGAAGGAAACGGATTGATCGCTCCGGTGGCCGTATACGGGTCCTGCAGGTAATTCACCGCAGGGCCGTTGTTGGGATCGGGCGGACTGAAGAACAGATCGGCAAAGGAGAAGAAAGGGACCTGCCCGTTGAACTGCAGGTTGTCTTCGCCCTTGAGGATGTCATAGAAGACGCCGCCGCCGCCGCGGAGGGCCGTCTTGCCGTCGCCAAAGATGTCCCAGGCGAAGCCGAAGCGGGGCGCGAAATCGTTGCGATCAGGGAAATTGGAACCCTTGGGCGCGCCGGCATCGCCGGGAAACACAAGGCCTTCCGGAGCGTCTGGGAAGCGCGTCGATTGCTGCCCCGGGATGAAAGAGAAGGTGCGCCCCTGGGTGTCGAACTTGGGCTGCGCATACTCGTAGCGAAGGCCGAAGGTCAGCGTGAGGTTGTGGGTGGCGTGGAACTCGTCCTGCGCGAAGGCCGCATAGGATCGCGAGCGGATGTTGGACGGCGCAGAGGGAAACTCGAGGAATTCGTCGGGCAGGCCCATCAGGAAATCGGCGAGGTCGTCGCCGGAGCCGACGCCGGTGCTGGGGCCGTAAAAGAAAAAGGCGCCGTTGACGAAGTAATCGTAGACCGTATTGTTCTGGTAGGCAGAGAAGTAGCCGCCGAATTTGGCGTTGTTCCTGCCCTTGGTCCAGGAGACGTTGTCGGCCAGGGCATAGGTGTTGTTGATGAGGTCGGTCGGCCCGTTGGGGCTATACCCGACGTTGAGCCCGCTGCCGTAAAAGTTCAGCAGCACGGGGCCGGTCGCCTGATCGGGCGTCACCCCGGTGACGCCCAGTTGCGCGCCGGTCGGCAGATGTGCGTCCGGTTCGTACTGCAGCAGGTTGCCCCGCTGCGCGGTGACGCGCAGCTCATTGACCAGCGCCGGCGAAAAGATGTGATTGTAGGTGACCGTGCCGAAATAAGAGTCGTTGGTGGTCTGATTCGTGAAGCCGGGCACGTTGGCGCCGCCGGTGTTGTCGGTAAACGGCAAAGTTTCCGGCGCCGCGTGCGAAGTGAGGGTGGCGCTCAGCGTGTCGTGGGTGGAGATGCTGTAGTCGAAGCGGCCCAGGTAATCGTCGACGTTAGCCTTGGCGCTGGACGCGGAAAGAATCTGGCCCGCGGGCGCGATCGGCATCAAACCGGCTTTGAAATAGTTCAGCGCCACGCTGTTGATCTTGGTGGGATCGATGATCGCCTGGGCGGCCAGGGTGGGATTCGACTGGTAATACGGGTTGTTCTCGAGGAACGTGGCAACCGCCGGGTCCGGGCCGCCATTCACCGCCTGCGAGAAGTTGCCCTGCGCTTCCAGCGGCGTGTAAACGGGAATGTTGCCGTCCTGGGCGACGGAGCTCTGGCGCTGGCCCTGGTAGGAGAAGAAGAAGAACATCTTGTTGCGGCCGTCGAAGGCGTGCGGCACAAACATCGGGCCGCCGACGGTGCCGCCAAACTGGTTGCGCTTGAGAATGTTGCGCGGCGCGCCGATTTCGTTGCTGAAAAAGTCGTTGGCGTTGAACGCGGTGTTGCGCAAGTAGTCGTACAGCGTACCGTGCAGGCTGTTGGTGCCGCTCTTGGTGACCACGCTCACCACGCCGCCGGCGTTGCGGCCATACTCGGCGCTGTAGTTGGATTCGAGCACGTGAAACTCGGCGAGCGCATCGGGGTTGGGGTTCACCA
>CAZZHN010000090.1:0-17586 GCA_964654065.1 uncultured Solibacteraceae bacterium | reverse complement strand
CGGGGCCGCTCAGTTCCATGGCATTGAACACCGTCCACAGGCTGTAGTGTCCCATGTCCGCCATGCTGCCGCCTCCGAAGTCATACCATCCGCGAAAGACCATGTGTGTGTAGTTCGGATGGTATGGGCGGAACACCTCCGGTCCAAGCCAGAGATCCCATTCGAAGCCCTTCGGCACCGGAGGCGCATCCGCGGGAAGACTGGGGTATTGCGGCCACACCGGGCGGTTGGTCCAATTGTGGATCTCGCGCAGGGTTCCGATGGCGCCGTCCCGGATCCAGGCCATCACCGGCTCCATCGACCCGTTGGCGTCCCATGGCATGAAATGCGTGGCGACGCCCTTGGCTTGAATCGTATCGAGCACCAGGCGGGCCTCGGCCAGGCGGTTCGCGATAGGCTTGTGCATCACGACGTGTTTGCCGCGCCTGGCGGCTGCAATGCTGATGATCCCGTGGAGATGATCAGGCGTCATGATCTTGACCGCGTCGAGGTCTTTCTCTTTGTCGAGCAACTCGCGATAGTCGGCGTAAGCAGAGCAGCCGGTGAACTTGTCCGCGGCCCGCACAGTGGCGTAGTACGTGTCCACGATGTCCTTGGCCGCCTCGCGGCCACCCGGGATTACGCCATCGGCGCCGGCCCACCAGTCCGGTTTCCCCAGTGCGGATCGAATTGCGCTGAGAAGCCCGCTGCGGGACCAGTCCCGATATCCGACGGCATCCCGGCTTGGGTCGCAAACCGAAATCACCTGGATGTCGGGAACGGCCAACATCGGCAGGAGCTCACGCAAGCCTTCCGATCCCACGCCGACGTAAGCCAGGGTAATTTTGTCGCTCGGGGCGACAAACCCCGGTCCTCCCAACACGGCTCGAGGAACGATCGTGAAGGCCGCAACGCCCGCCGCAGCTCCGAGAAACTCGCGGCGGTTCTGATCGGGTGTCATCTGGTCCTCCTGAAGGCGCGCACGCCAACTATCTATTGCCGATGCCATCATACCCCCATTGCATTCCCGCAGGAGAAGGCGGCCAGCAAGTGAACGGCCGAGCCCGGCTTCACTATAATTGCCCCATGCGCATTTCGCTGCTGATTCTCCTTGTGGCCGGCCTGCTGGCTGGCGCGCCACACTTCCAGGTGAAACTGGCGCCAGAGACCGGATCCAGCGCCCGCGACGGACGGCTCATCGTCGTCGTTTCGAAGCAGATGCAAGGCGAGCCTCGGTTTCAGGTGACATGGGGACTGGCGACCCAGCAGATCTTCGGCAAAGACGTCGATGGCTGGAAGCCCGGCGATACGGTCGAAATGGGCGCAGACACACCCGGCGCCCCGCTTCGCACGCTTGCCGATCTGCCCCCGGGCGCCTACAACGTACAGGCAGTGCTCAACTTATACGAAACCTTCCACCGCGCTGACGGTCACGTCCTCAAACTGCATTCCGATCATGGAGAGGGGCAACAGTGGAACCGCTCCCCCGGCAATTTGTATAGCAAGCCGCAGCAGATCGATCTGCGCAAATCTTCCGCGGTGCAACTGGATCTCACCGACACGGTGCCGCCGATCGATCCCCCAAAGGATACGAAATACGTGCGCCACCTCAGAGTCCAAAGCAAGCTGCTGACCGAGTTTTGGGGGCGCCCGATTTTCCTGGAAGCGACCGTGCTGGTACCGCGGGATTTCGATGATGGTGGTCAACGCTACCCCGTGGCATTCTTGCAGGGACATTTCGGAGGCGACTTCTTCCAGTTTCGCGAGACGCCGCCCGAAGCCGGTGCGCACGGGCGCGCCGCAGAGGCCTATCAGTTCTATCAGGATTGGACATCCGGGAGGTTGCCCCGGATGCTGCTGGTGATGACCAGCCATGCCACGCCGTACTATGACGATTCCTACGGCGTCAACACGGCCAATGCGGGCCCATACGGCGACGCGCTCACCAAGGAATTGTATCCAGCGGTGGAGCGCCAGTTCCGCGGTATCGGCGAATCCTGGGCGCGCGTGGTATTTGGCGGATCGACCGGCGGTTGGATGACCCTGGCGCAACAGATCTTTTACCCGGATTACTTTGGCGGCGCCTGGGGGTTTTGTCCCGATCCGGTGGACTTTCACGCCTTCCAGAGCATCGACGTTTACACTGACAAGAATGCCTACTATGACGAGGGGCCATTTGGCCGCTTGCCGAAACTCGTCGGCCGTCTACCCAACGACCGGGTGTTGGCGACCATGGAATCATTCAGCCGCCAGGAGGCCGTTCTCGGCACGCGCGGCCGATCCGGCGGCCAAATGGACGCGTTTCACGCCACCTTCGGTCCCACCGATGCCGACGGCTACCCGGCGAAGCTGTGGAACGCAGAGACGGGCGCGATCGATCCCGAAGTTGCCCAACACTGGCGTGAGCACTATGATTTGACGGCGCTGCTGCAGCGCGATTGGGAGCGCCTGGGCCCACGGCTGGCCGGCAAGATCCACGTGACCATGGGCACCAAAGACACGTTTTACTTGGACGCCGCCGCGCACCGCATGCAGCAGTTTCTCGATAGCACCAAGCTTCCCGGAAATGGGCCGTATTATGCCGGGTCATTCGAATTCGGCAATAACAAGCCGCACTGTTATGCCGGAGACATTCCGGAAGGTGTGCCGATGTTGACTTACTTTGTGCGGGTTTTCGCCGAGTACGTGCGCGGAGTCGCCCCGAAGGGTGCGGACGTGGAGGCCTGGCGGTAGCGGGTCCTGGCCGGCGGCAGGGGGCAAACGGCCGCGAGGCAGCCTCACCGCTCGCAGGATGCGCGCCCATAGCCTGAGCGAGCGGCGGAACATCATGATACGCTCTCTAAGAATGCTGCGACGCTTCGCGCTGCTCTTTGCGGCCGGCACAAGTCTGCTGTGCGCTCACACGGAATTTAACGTGAAAGACTATGGCGCGACGGGTATCAAATCCGACAACGCCCGGCCTGCTCTGCAGCAGGCGATTGACGCGTGTGGCAAGGCTGGTGGAGGGACCGTCTATGTGGGTCCGGGCGAATACACCAGCGGCCAACTCCACTTGCGCTCCGGTGTACGGCTCTATCTGGAGGCCGGGGCGACGTTATTTGCGTCGTTGGATGGCTCGCAGTTTGACCCGTCGCCTAAATCCGCTCTCATCTCCGGCGAAGACCTGCACGATATCGCGCTCGAAGGCCGCGGCACGCTGGACGGGCAATCCACCTACGAATGGCATCTCAACACGATTACCGATTTCTACATCCTCCCGAATCAGCGCCTGATGGAAGCTACCGGAAAACCGCTGATGCGCCCGTTCCCTCACGGTTTCCCCGACGAAAGGATTTATCCGCGGATGGTGCTGCTGCTCCGTTGCACGGGCGTTCGGATTACCGGGCTGAAATTCCTGCGATCGCGCAGTTGGACAATCAACCCCTATGCCTGCAAGCGCCTGCTGATCGATGGCGTCTACATTTACTCCAGCCAGAAAGAGGCCGTGTGGGCGGACGGGATTGACCCCGACGGGTGCCAGGATGTCCGCATCGCCAACTCTACCGTGGAAACGGGCGACGACGCGCTGGTATTCTACTCGGCTGATATTTGGGGGCCAGCGCTGCCGGTTGAGAACGTGACGGTGACCAACTGCCGTTTGTCCTCGGCGTCGAGCGCGATCAAATTCTGCGATGGGAATTCGAATGCGATCCGGCGCGTCAACATCGATAACGTGGTGATCACCAACTCCAACCGCGGGATCGCGTTTATGGTGTTCGATGGCGGGATCGTGGAAGACGTGGTGCTTTCGAACCTGACGATTGAGACTCGGCGCTTCGACTGGTTCTGGTGGGGAGACGGCGACCCGCTGCATTTCAACATCAAACGGCGCAGCGAAGTGGACGGAACGAAGCGCGCCAATGAGCCGGCCGCCGGAAAAATCCGCAATGTGATCCTTCAGAATGTGATTGCCCATGGCACGGGCGCGTCCGTGATCAACGGGCATCCGGACAGCTGGTTAGAGGGTGTAAGGCTCGACAACGTCAAGCTCTTCGTGTCGTCCGATCCCGGCGCACCTTACGAACACACTGCGACGGCGCTGACGGTTCGCCAGGCACGAGGATTGCGCATGAGTAATGTCGAAATCAGCTGGGAGAAGCCTTTTGCGGCCACCTGGCAGAATGGCCTGTCGCTGGAGCAAGTGAGGGATGCGATTCTCGACCGCGTGGAAGTGCGCGCGGCGCCTGGATCCAAAGCGCCGCGAATCCTTTCAAAGGATGCTGAGTACTCGGCGACACCGAAATAGAGCCGGCGGCAGGCGCACGTTCCAATCCTGAGTAATGTTGCGCGCCGTTTCGACTAAGCCGGTGCGCTCGGACCGGGATCAGTCCGCGTGGACACGCGAATGGCGTCGCCGGGGAAACGCTTTTGGTAGTCCGGACCCTGCAGATACGCCGCATCGTGGATGAGCGAACCAGGCGGAATCGTGCGGCGCCGAAACAAGTTCATGCGGTGGCCCCATTTGCGTTTCTTCCAGTTCCAGTGACGCTTGGGGATGAATTCCGCAATGTCCCAGGCACGCTTCAGCGACTCGTGCCTGGGAGCGTTCGCCGCAGCCGGAACATATTCGCCGCTTCCCGTGAGGCCCAGCACCTCGGCCTGCCTTTCGGGATCGACGAGCAGGCCGGCGGCCTTTGCCTCCTCGATCATCCATTGCAAAGGGAACTTGGAAAGACCGCACGTCACCTCCGGGTAACCGCCTCCGACATCGCAGTGGACGCCGGGAAACCAGACCTGTTGCAAGTCCTTCGGGCCGCGGTCGGCAGAAGGATTGGTGGGCGGCTGCCAGAGATGCGACCGGAAGAACGCCCGCCGTTCGTCGATCGAGACGGCGTGACGCCCGATTTCGATATCGGGGTTGTTGGCCTCATAAGGGAGATGCAGCGGATTTTCAATCCATCCCACCGAACTGACGGTGTCCCAAATGCCGACGAATCGCATGCGAGGGATGGCGCATGACATAGTTCTCTTAAACTCGCTCGCCAGGTCGAAGTAGGCTGCGGCGGAAGCGTCATCAGTGGCACGCTGGATTCCCGTCAGCATGCGGATCGCATATGGGACCAGCGGCTCATTGCCGCTCCGGACCATGCCGTACATCTTGATCAGGGAAGCCACCGCGCGGACCGTGAATGCGCCACGGCTGAATCCAAACAAGAAAATGCTGTCGCCGGACTGGTAGGTCTGCATGAGAAAAACATAAGCGTCCCGAATGTCGTTCTCCAGGCCGTAGCCCACCGCCATACCGAGCAGGCGTGTGAACGATCGGGTGACCGGGCTCAGCGCACCGAAGGGCTCCATGGTGCCGATTCCCGGATGGTAAAAGGCCACCTGCCGATCGGTATCGAGGAGCAGCGTGGAATAGAGCTTGATCACGTTGGTGCGATTCTGGGCGAACTCGTTGGCGGTGCCGTCGCAGCAGACAACGATGTTCTTCGACATGGACTGACTCTACAACCAGCGCCCACCCTGTGCAACTGCAGACCAACGGTGCTCTCATCCACCGCACGAACCCAAGCCGTCCCGAGCCTGCATGGCGGGAGGCTCTTTAGTAGAGAACTGCCTTTGATATGATCGACAAATCCCGTCTCAAGCAGTCTTGCGAGGGTCTCATGAAAATCGGCAAACCCAGTGTTGTGATTAACGGTATCCAGCAAGACGTCGAGCACGTCGTCGTCTCGCCCGAGATCGAGAGCCTCATCGGAAGCATCGTCTCGGGCCCTCCCCGATTCCCCTCGTTTCCTTCCGAGGGCAAGGAAACCCGTGCCGCAAGCGGTTCCACCGCGCCAGCGACTCCCGCCGCAACTGCGCCGCTGCAGCTTGCTCCGACACTGAACGATGCGGAAATCGACTCGATGCTCCAACATGCAAAGATCGCCTTTCCGCGCCAATCTCTGAATCCGGTCACGTCTGCGGGCGATATGGCCCTCGAACCCGTCAAAGCCGTGCTCGATACCTTTCCGCCCGGAGCTGACGCCCCAGTCGCGTTCGACGGCCTCGGGGCTCTGGTCGGCTGCGTCAATCTTGCCCAGGGGCAGCCCGATTCAGACAGCAGAGGCCGAAAGGTCTTGTTTTACTCGTCAAATATTGTCGATATCGCGATCTTCGCGTCGGACGTTTTTCCGGGCCTCCATTCTGTCGGGCGTCCGTTGACCATCCTTGCCGTGGCGCTCAAAGCCGCTCAAGGGGCACTCAATGGCAAACAGGAAATCCATACCTTTTCGCTGACTCCGCGGCCGGGTACGTTAGGGACCGGAGCAACAACGGCGTAGCTAGCCGGGCGGCGTCATTATGATCCGATACGCGCTCAGCAGCTACGCTTGCGGCTTTCGCGCGCAGGCGGCCACAAAGCAAGCCGTGAATCGGCGCGTGGGCAGGCGGCCCAGGACCGCGAAAGCCGCCAGCAGCGCGCGAATAGGAAGGTCCGCGAACCGGCCTAGCAGCAGGCGGAGCGCCCGGAACAGCAACGTGGACAGCATGCGCGGATTGTGAATCATGGTCGCGGTCGCGGTCACTCGCATGCCGGCCTCTTCCAGATACCGGGCCAGGCCGGAAAGCGTGGTAGTGTAGCCCAGCCGGAACGGCAGCCAATCGCGGCGGCTGGCCCACCGCAGCAAGCCATAGAGGGGATTCTGCGGGTTGTCGAGAGTGATGATGAGCACGCCGCCCGGCCGCAAAGTGCCGGCCAGTTGTTCAATCGCGCGCTCGAATTCGGCGCGCGACTCGAAATGATCCAGGGTCGAAGTGGAGACAATTGCGTCCATGCTTCCCGGCCGGATGGCAAGATTGCGTGCATCGCCGGCCAGGAACCGGACGCGCTGGCTGGGGCACCGGGACCGGGCGCGGCGCACCGTAGAAAGCGCAAGATCCATGCCCAGCGCGTCAGCCGATGGGAACAGGTCAAACAGGATACCGTCGGCCCCATGCGCCTCTTCAAAACAGTCAGTCTTCAGGGCGCGCTGAACCGGCACGTCGCGCGTCCAGTTCCATACAAGGTTCTGATGCATGCGACGCTTTTGCTCGGCCACCAGGGAGTCAAGATACCAGGAGGGGGATTCCCGGGCACCGACTCGTTCCCATTCGTCTGAGTCCGCAATCTCTGTGCTTAGCGGGGCGGCCATGATCTGCGCTCGTAAAAAGGGAGAATCCACTATAGCAGTGCGCTTGCCGCCGCGGCGCCCGTGTTATTCTATTTCGACAGCAGCCGCCAAATAAAGACCGAATGGAGGTGCCGTGATGGCGCGCCAGCCGATATCGGCGAGAGACAGCTTGTGGGGCCGCGCCGGAGTTCGCGCCGGCGGTTGGGATCACGGAGTTTCCGTCTAGTGCGGCTCCGCTGCTCACACCTGCATGTGGCGTTCAAGTCGTCCACTGGCTCCGTGCCCGCCTTGCGGGATCTGAATTTCGACAGCCGCGACGGTGAGTTTCTGACCTTCGTAGGACCAAGCGGCTGCGGCAAGACCACGTTGCTGCGGGTACTCGCCGGCTTGCTCGGTCCGGGCAGCGGGACAGTGGAGCGCTTGGCTGGACCGGACGACCACAATGCAAGCGTATTACTGGTAAGCCAGGAGCACAATCTGTTCCCCTGGATGACAGCCGCGGCCAACGTGGCGTTCGGGTTGGAAATGCAGGGCCTGCCGCGAGGCGAACGCGAAGACCGCGCCCGGGAACTGCTCGCGCGGCTGGGATGCGCCGGCAAGGAGCATGCTTATCCCTGCCAGCTTTCGATGGGCATGAAGCAGCGTGTGGCAGTCGCGCGCTGCTTTCTGAGTGATCCGGCGGTAATGCTGATGGACGAGCCGTTCGCCGCGCTCGATTTTCAAACCCGAATGGTCCTTCAGCAGGAAGTCCTGGATCTGTGGGAACAGGACCGGAAATCTGTGGTCTTCGTCACGCACGACGTGGAGGAAGCGATCCTGCTCAGCGACCGGATTCTTGTCCTCAGCGAGGGGCCTGGATCGGTGGTGGCAGAGTACCAGGTGCCGGCGCCGCGGCCGCGCCATGCGCTGCTCGAAATGAACGGAGAGCTGTGGGAACTGAAGCGACATATCCTCGAATCGCTGCGCCTGGCGGCGGGCAACACTCGCTACGCTTGCGCTCGATGAAACTCGTCCGATTCCTCGCGGCGCGGCTCTGGCTGCTGGCATTACTAGTGGTCTGCTGGCAAATTCTTTCGGCCTGCCGTGTTCTGGACCCTCTTTTTTTTCCACCGCCGTCGAGGGTGGCCGTGACGGTCGAGGCCATGCTCGCCAGCGGCGAACTGGGACGCGGACTCTACGCGACCCTGACGCGGACCGGGCTGGGCCTGCTTGCGGGCGTGGTCTGGGGCGGCCTGGTCAGCATCCTGTTGTGTCTGTCGCCGCGGTTGCGCACCGCCGTGCAGCCGCTGATCTCAGCGCTATATTCCACGCCGCGGCTGACGATGCTTCCGATGGTCATGCTGGTGTTTGGGTTCAATGAAGCCTCGCGCCTGGCCCTGGTGGCGCTGAGTGCAGGCCTGGTCGTCGTAATTCAAATCTCGGACGCGGTCCGCAACGTGAGCCGGGATTACGTGGATCTCGCCAAGAACTATGGCGCCAGCCGTGCCGTAATTGTCCGCAAGGTCTACCTGCCGGCGTGTCTGCCGCAGATCTTCACTGCGCTGCGGTTGTGCACCGGGCGCGCGCTGGTGCTCACGATCTCCATTGAGATGATGAGCAGCAATAACGGGATTGGAAGCATCATCTGGTCGTCATGGCAGACCTTCGCCACGGAAAAACTGTACGCCAGCGTGATGGTGGCCGCACTGCTGGGGCTGTTGTCCGGTCCGGTGTTCCACTGGCTTGAACGGCGCCTCGTGCCCTGGAGAAACGTCCCGGTATGATCGGCGAGGTGGTTTACTATTCGCGGATGATGCTGGGCATTCGGGAAATCCTGCGGCAACCCTCGGCCGCAGATCCGCTGGGCGCCCTACGGTTCCAGATGGCGCATCGTGAGGAGCACTTTCTCGACATGGCGCGCCGCGTCGTCTTTTCCAATCCTCAACACCCGTATCACGAGATGTTCCGGATTGCGGGATGTGCCTGGGAGGATTTAGCGGCCGAGGTCGATCAGCACGGCCTGGAGGCTTCGCTGGAAAGACTCGCCGCCGCGGGAGTCTATCTCACGCACGATGAGTTCAAAGGCAAGGAGCCCGTGATCCGGGACGGGCGAGAGATACCGTGCGGGCCACAAACCTTCCTGAACCCGCTGGTGCGGGGCCGCATGATCACTTCCAGCAGCGGCAGCCGTAGTGCGGGAACGATGACGCCCAAGAGCACGCGCCTCCAGGTTTACCGGGACGCCTATCATCGCCTCCAGTCGCGCGAATTCGACCTGGCGGGGCGGACGCTGGTGCAGATGCGGCCGATTCTGCCGTCGTCGCTCGGCATTGGAAACAATCTTCGCCGCGTCCGTTTCGGCGAGAAGCCGGCGAAGTGGTTCGCGCAAAGCGGGCACTGGCGGGATGCGGGCCACTATCGGGCCGTGACGCACTTCATCGTCCGCTCGGCGCAACTGATGGGAGCACCGGTGCCGCTGCCGGATTACCTGCCGGAAGACGATTTCTCTCCCGTGGCGCAGTGGATCGCGCAGCGAAAGCAGGAAGGCCTGCCGTGCGTGATGCGCAGCTATGTCAGCCCTGCGGTGCGCGTGGCGTCGGCAGCACAAGACGCAGCTCTGGACATCGCGGGCACGATTTTTCTGGTGGACGGGGAAGCGCTGACCGACGCAAAACGGTCGGTTATCCAGGCCGCCGGGTGCGAGGCTTATCCAAAGTACGGCATCACGGAGGTGGGATCGATCGGGAGCGCGTGCCGTTGCATGCGGACCGGCAACAGCGTGCACGTGCACCGCGACGCAGTGGCCGTGATCGGCCGCCGGCGTCGTGCGCCACTCTCCGACGTAGAAGTGAACTCGCTGATGTTCACCAATCTGTTGCCGTTCGCGGCCCGGTTTCTCATCAACGCCGAGATGGACGATGCGGGCATCCTGGAGCCGGCGACCTGCGACTGCGAATACTCGCGCGCCGGGATGCATCTGCAGATCCGCGATATCTATAGCTACGGAAAACTTACCGGCCAGGGAATCACGCTGATGGGCAGTGACATCGTTCGGATCCTGGAGAGCGTGCTGCCGCAACGCTTCGGCGGCGGCCCGGCCGACTACCAGCTGGTCGAATACGACGGCGCACGGCAGGCCCAGCTGGAGCTGCGGATCAGCCCTCGGGCAGGCGCGGGCCCGCCCGCCGCGGTACGCGACTTTCTGCTGCGCGAAATCCGCGCCTGCTACGGAGGCGCGCTGGCAGCGCGCGTATGGACGCATTCGGGCGGCCTTGAAGCCGTCATCGCCGAACCGTTCGCGACCCGCAGCGGCAAGGTGCTCTCGCTCCACCTGCTCGGCTCGAAGGTGGAGGCCTTACATGCTTCGTAGAACATTCTTAGCAGCCCCTGCCATTGCCGCAGCGGGAGTGGCGGCGCGCAGCGCGACGCCCGCATCCACCGAGCCGCGGATGAAGCTGATGGTCTCCGCGTCCCATCGCCTTTCCATGTGTCCGCTCTACCTGGCATACGAATCGGGATACTTTGCGGATGCGGGTTTCGAAGTCGAAGTTACGAAGGACATCGGAACGGCGCAGTCGCTGCCGTTGCTGGCGGGCGGCAAACTGGACGCGAGCTTCACCTCCTTCGGACCCCCGGTGGTGAATGCCGCGGTCCGGGGCGCGCGCGTGCAGGTGGTGGCGGGTCGCGAGCTCATCTTGTCCTCGTGCGGCACGGCCGGCACAATCTTTCTCAGCCGCAAGGCTTTTCCACAAGGTGTCCGGAACATGCGCCAGCTACAGGGCGCCAGGATCGCCATCAGCAGTTCGTCTCCCCAGACGGGCTTCTGGCTGGAGACGCTGTTGCAACATGAGGGTATGCAGCTGATCGACGTGGCGATGCGCAAGATGCGCGAGATCGAGAGAATAGCCGCCCTGCGCGCGGGCGCGCTCGAAGCTTTCGTTTCGACGGAAGCCGATCTGAATCCCGAGCTGCTTCCATTGGGATTAATTGCAGGCCCCAGCGTGGCGCGCGTGCTGCCAAACTACCAGTATTCTCACATCATATTTGGAAGCCGCTTGCTGGACGGGCGTGTCGAGATCGGCGCTCGGTTTCTGCGCGCTTACTTTCGGAGCGCCGACGAGTTTCTGGAGGGTCGAACCCCGCGATTCCTCCAGGACTACGCGAGGGAGAACAACCTGGACCCTACGCTGCTCCGCCATGCCTGCCGCGCGACGTTCGAGCGCGACGGAACCATTCACATAAACGATATGCAGAGATACACCGAATGGATGGCGGCCCACGAGATGTGCCCCGTCAATCTTGACGCCACGGCGTTCGCCGATACTCGATTTCTGAAAGCTGCCCGCTCAATGAAGTGACGGCGACGATTGCATTTATGCGTGGGACCCGCCATTACCTGCTCCATTCCGTTCTCCTGCTGGCGGCGCTGGCGGCGCGAGGCGCGCATGCCCAGCCGTTGGGTTCGATCGCCGGAACGATCACCGATCCTTCAGGGCGCGCCGTGGCCGATGCCGGCGTTCGCGTCTTTGAGGTCACGACGAACGCAGAGCGCAAAGTGAACAGCGATTTGGCAGGGCGCTACATGGCAGCAGACCTGGCGCCGGGAACCTACTCGCTGGAGGTCACGCACGGCGGGTTTCCAGTCTCGCGAGTCGACGGGTTACAGTTGGCTGCGGGCCGCACGCTTTGGGCCAATGTAGAGTTGAAGCTCGGCACCTCCAGAGAAACCCTCGTGGTGACCGCGGAAGCGCAGCCGGTGGACACACAGGCCGGCGCGTGGGCGGGCGCCGTCAGCCAGCAGCAGTTGGCCGCGCTGCCGCTCAACGGACGGGACGTGTTCGATCTCGCTTCGCAGCAGATCGGCGTTCAGACTCCAGCCAGCGCCACCGCCACCCTCAATACGGGTCTCGGCATCCACATTTCCGTGAATGGTTCCCGCCCCAGCGAGAACGCCTTTCGGCTGGATGGCATCTACATCAACGATTCCACTGGTTCCGCTCCCGCCAGCGCCGCGGGCCACCTTCTCGGGCTGGAAGCCATCGCTGAGCTCAGCCTGGTCACCGCGCCCTTCAGCGCCGAGTACGGGCGAACCGATGGCGGCATTCTTACCGCGGTATCGAAATCGGGAACGAACCAGTTTCACGGCGCCCTCTATGAGTACCTTCGCAACAGCGCGTTCGATGCCGACAACTATTTCGATGCCGCCAACGAGCCGACGCCGGCGTTTCATCAGAATCAGTTCGGTGGCCTGCTCGGCGGCCCGATCGTGAAAAACAAGCTGTTTTTCCTATTCAACTATGAAGGACTCCGGATCGCCTCCAATAACACCCAGACCATCGTCTCGCCGGATGCCAACGCTCGAAATGGCCTGCTGCCCGTAAGCGGCGTCCTGCGGCAAGTTACCATCTCTCCCAAAACCGTGCCGTATCTGGCCCTGTTTCCGCTGCCCAACGGGATTGACCTGGGGAATGGGACTGGCGATTACAGCGCGCCAGTTCCCACCGTCACCCGCGAGGACTTTGCCACCGGAAAGCTCGACTACGTGAGGAGCGAACGCTGGCGCTTTAACACGCACTACACCTTCGACGACTCGGATTCCAACACGGGCGACATATTCCGGGTCTGGTCCTACCGCAGCAATTCGCACGACAACCTGGTTCAGGCCCAAAGCCAGTTTGTGCCTTCGGCGAATACGGTTGAGGAATTTCACGCGGCATTCAGCCAGATCCGAAACGGGAGCGCAGCTTCTTCCGCGGCGGACGTTGCCGCGGACGCATTCGTGCCGGGCCAGAACGTGGGTGCGCTGCTGGTCACCGGCCTGGGCACTTTTGGAGGAAACACAGCCCGCACCACACCCATGTATTTCACCCTAAGCGACGGACAGGTCAGTTATTCGTTTACCCGGATCGCGGGCGCGCACAAGCTGACCGCCGGCGCCAGCTTCGACCACATCCTGCTCGACGAGACCGGCGACCTTGACCGAGCCGGCTATTATCAGTTCACCTCGCTCCAGAACTTTCTGGCAGCACAGCCCTCCAAGCTCAGCATTCTGGCCCCGAGCTCGGGCACGCTCCGGCATTGGCGCATGCAGCAGTTCTCCGGATACGTGCAGGACGATGCCCGCGCCAGCCGCCACGTAACCTTCAGCGTCGGTCTGCGCTACGAGATGGCAACCACCCCCGTGGAGCGCGACGGCAAAGAGGCTTCGCTCCCCAATCCCCTCTCGAACCCAACCATCACCGTCGGTGGGCCGCTCTATATCAATCCTTCGAAGCACAATTTCGCACCACGGGTGGCGCTCGCGTGGGACCCGTCGGGCAACGGCCGCACTGTAGTGCGCGCTGGCGGCGGCATTTTTTACGATTTGCTGGGAACACGCGAGTTGATCGTGGCCGGATTGTACATGCCTCCGTTCTATGACCGCTATGTCATCAATAAGCCTTCTTTCCCGAACGCCCTGGGCGCGATCGGCGCAGCCTCCGGACAGCTTACCTTGAATATCCTTGCATACCACCCCAATCAGCCATATGTGATCCAGGACCAACTGGTGGTGGAACATGAATTCGGACGCAGCATCGTCGGGCAGATCGGCTACGCTGGCTCGCGCGGCATTCATCTGGAGGGAGGAATCAGTAACATCGACACGCCCCAGCCACAAGTCCTCCCCGACGGCCAGCTCTACTTTCCGGCGAACGCACCGCTGGCGAACCCGGCGTTCTCGGGAATCGACCTGCGCACGCCTTCTTTCGACTCGGTCTACCACAGCCTGAATGCGGGACTGCAGATGACGGTGATGAAAAGCTTGCGCGTGCAGAGCAAATTCACCTGGAGCAAGTCCATCGATGACGACTCGATAGCCGTTATGCAGGACTTCTACGCCGACCTGACCGTGCCCACCATCTACAACCTCCGCGAGAACCGCGGCCCGTCGGACTTCAATTGCCCCTTTACGTTCGCCGCGAACTTCATTTACGACCTGCCCCACCCGCAATCCCGCACGGCGAATCTGTTGCTGGCCGGGTGGCGGCTGGATGGAACTTCGATAGCGCAATCCGGCAATCCGTTTGACCCAATCGTCGGTTTCGATAATGCGAACCTTGGCGGCTCGTCCAACGTTCAGGCGGAGAGGCCCGATCTGGTGCTGGGGCAGCCGCCGATCACGGGCAGAGTGCAGCAGTATTTCAACCCGCTGGCCTTCTCGCTGCCCCCCGCCGGAACCCTGGGCAATCTGGGGCGCAATGTGCTCAGCGGGCCGGGGCTCGTCACGCTCAACCTGGCGCTCGACCGGACATTCTGGAGGCGCGAAAAGCAGTCGTTCCTGGTGCGAGGGGAGGTGTTCAACCTCGCCAACCATCCAAACTTCCAGATGCCCTCGGGAACCTCGCTGTTTGACAGCACAGGCGCCCGATTGGGAGGCGTGGGGCAGATTACGGCCACCACGACTTCCTCGCGGCAAATCCAGTTATCCGCGCGCTACTCGTTCTAGGGTGTGTTTCCGCCAACCCTGCACTTGCCGTGCCTGCCCTCATGTTTGCCTTTGCGCGGCCACGGGTTGTGCCGGGGGAATTGTGGATTCCGGCGAATGCGCCGGAAGGATGATTCCCCGGCACTCCCCGAAACCGATCCGTCTGAATCCGCGCTGCTCGCACCAACCCCGCAGAATCACTTCGTCGCCATCCTCCAGGAACCGGCGGGTTTCGCCAGCCGGCAGTTCGAGAGGCTCTGCGCCACGCGACGTGATTTCCAGCAAACAGCCTCGGTTGCGCCTGTCCGGTCCGGACACCGTTCCACTTCCGATCAAGTCGCCCGTTCGCAGAGGGCAGCCGCTGGAGGTGTGGTGCGCAATCATTTGTCCAAGCGTCCAGTAGAGGCTCGAGAAATCGCTCTGGCTTACGAGCTGGGGCTCTTGCATTTTGGCCGAACGGAGCCAAACCTCCAGTGTGATGCGATAAGCTCCGCCGTCCGTGCGCAGGTGCGGCAGCGGCTGCGGATCCCCGGCTGGCCGGGGCGGCACAGCACACCGGAACGGCGCCAGCGCTTCGCGGGTCACCACCCACGGCGAGATCGACGTTGCGAAATTCTTAGCCAGGAAGGGTCCGAGTGGCTGATACTCCCACGTTTGGATGTCGCGCGCAGACCAGTCGTTGAGCAGGCAGACTCCAAACAGATGTTCTTCCGCTTCGGCGATCGGGATCGGCTCACCCATGGCGCTGCCGGGACCGAGAAATGCGCCGACCTCCAATTCGTAATCGAGCGCCCGGCTCGGCCGGTAGGCGGGAGGCGCGCCGGGAGTTTCCACTACCTGTCCGCACGGCCGCCGTACCGCCGTCCCGCTCACCACGATCGACGAACTGCGCCCGTGATAGGCGATCGGCACCCATTTATAGTTCGGGAACAGAGGGTTATCCGGCCGAAAGAGCCGGCCCACGTTGGTCGCGTGATGTATTGATGCGTAGAAATCGGTGTAATCTCCGATTGGGCAGGGCAGCAACAACTCAACACCGGAGGCCGCGATCTGAAACCTGTCTGAGCCAGGCGCGTGCGTGGCTAGGAAATCGCTGATGCGCTGACGCAACTGCGCGCGGGCTTCGGGCGGCATGGCCATCACGGCTTGCAGGGAGCCAATGCCGAACGCCTGCGTGACGTCGAGGACCTGGTCTCCAATGGCGGCGCCCAGATGAACCGAATCATCGCCGGGCCGGCGGAAGCTGGCGTAAGGCAGGTTCTGAATCGGGAAGTCACAAACCGGCGAATTGGCCGATTCCACCCAGCTCGTTAGCCCCGGTTCATGAGTACGATCGATCATTTCATCAAACCCAGCGCACGAAGATCGGCGATCGGTTCCTCGAACGAGCAGGAACCGAAGCTGTGCGAGAACTCGCGACGCGCCTGCACGACCTCCTCAGTGGAGGCGCGCCAATTCCGCCATCGCAGACCATCGTTTTGAAAATCGAAAGCCGACGGATCGGTTTCGTCCAGCAGGTTCGACAGCGCGCTGACGTCCATGCCTCGCCAGGCGAAGGCGGCTCCGGCAAAGAGGTTGAGGAAGCCGTGCATCGTTAACGATCGAATCGGGTGATGGAGTCCCGCGGTGGCTTTGAACGGAAGGCGGCGCGCTGCCGCGGCACACACGAATCCCGCTAGGTTCTCCGATGACGGGGCCGCGGTCCGAATCTTGGCATACCCGTCTTCGACCCGTTCCAGCGGCACTTCGCAGTAGGTCGGCAGGGACAGGCGCCGGCCGGCTTTCGTCTCAAGCGTCTCGATCTGAGGCGGAAGAAGCCCTGGGTCTTCCTGGACCAGCAGCGTGACGCGCCACCGATCACCCAACTTCACGTCAGCGAGCTTCTCGATGGGCAGCACCAGCCGGTTGAGCATCCACCCTTCAGGCGAATCGAGGTAGTGCTGATAGTTGGTTACCACTTCGCCTAACGGCAGCTCAGCCGGCGGGTACAGGCCCGCATAGTCCACTACGTTGGCGAGCAGTGCCCGCAAAGATTCCGCCATCATGATGCGAGCGTCCCCGGATTCGCGACAGTGGACAGATCGCCAAGCCGTTCACCCAGATATTTCTGTCGCAACAGGCGCCGCACGATCTTCCCGCTCTGTGTCTTGGGCAGCTCTTCCGTCACCACCACCTCGCGAGGCCGGAAAGTCGGCCCCAATTGCTCAACCACGGTGGCGCAAACCCGAGCCGCATCCACATTCGCCCCCGCGTGAGGCACCACGTAGCCGACGATCGCTTCGCCTTTCAGCTCGTCCGGCACTCCGAACACCGCCGCCTCCGCCACGCCAGGATGCTGCATCATGGCTTCCTCCACCTCCGCCGGTCCCACCTTCCTCCCCGCTACATTCATCGATTCGTCGGCGCGTCCGTGCAGGAACCAGTGGCCGTCCTCGTCCACGCTGGCCCAATCGCCGTGATACCACATGCCGGGGAAGCGCGACCAGTAGGTGTCGAGGTAGCGCTGCGGGTTGTTCCAGATGCCGCGAGTCATTGAGGGAGCGGGCGCGGTGCACACCAGATAACCCATCCTGCCGCGCACCGGAAAGCCGTTCTCATCCACCACCTCAGTCGCCATTCCGGGCGCGGGCGCTCCCAGGGTGCACGGTTTCAGTTCCTGGATGGGCAACGGAAATAGGAAGCTGCCAACAATCTCTGTGCCGCCGGAGATGTTGATGATGGGGCACCGGCTGCCGCCCACCTGGTCGAAGTACGCGCACCACGCCTTCTCGTCCCACGGCTCGCCGGTCGAGCCCAGGATCCGAAGAGATGGCATCGGCGGCAGTACTTCGCCCTCCTTGATCAGCATCCGGATCGCCGTCGGCGAGACTCCAAAGGTGGTGATCCGGTGGCGCGCAATCATCTCCCACAGACGCATGGGCGTGGGATAGTCCGGCGCCCCGTCATAGAGAAAAATGGTGCCACCGAACAAATGGTTTCCCAGGATGGTCCACGGCCCCATCATCCAGCCGATATCGGAAAGCCAGA
>CAZZHN010000089.1:0-17645 GCA_964654065.1 uncultured Solibacteraceae bacterium | reverse complement strand
CGGGGCGGGCGCGGCTTTGAAAATCGACCCAGAAACTCAGGTTCTTGCTGTGCGCTTTCTGCCCGCTGGCCAGGAAGCTCTTGCTGTCGGGAACGTCCACCGCCACGGGTTTGGCGCAGTAAACGTGTTTGCCCGCGTCCACTGCCGCCGCGGCGTGCGCCGGATGGAAGTAAGTGGGCGTCTCGATCACCACGGCATCGAGCTTGGATTGCGCCAGTTCGCGGCACGCGTCCGGCCCCCAGTACGCGCGGTCCGAATCCACCTGCAACTTCTCGCGCGTGGAATCGAGCCTGCTCTTGATGACGTCCGCCACCGCTACCACGCGGGCACCGGCACGTTCGGCGAAGAAGGGCGCAATCCAGTTTCCCCGGCTTCCGCAACCCACCAGTCCGACTTCCACCGTCGAATTGGCTTGCGAACCAAATACGGTTTCCGGCCTCAGCAATAATGCGCCTCCCGCAGTTTGCAGGAATTGACGGCGCGCGGTGTTCGATGGGCGGTCCATAGGAACCTCCGTTCAAGACCGATCAGTCTGATTTATGATAGCGCCCAGACGCGCCGTCCGAGCACGGCGCCAGCCTCTCCTGGGAGGTTAGCTGAGTCAGCGACTGACCAAGAAGCAATGATCTATACTCGATTCATGTCGGTAAGCACGTTTTGCTGCTTGTGGGCGGTGATTCCGGCCTGCTTTGCGCAGACCGCTACCCTGCGATCCGACGCGGCGCCTGCGGAAGATCCGCAGTTGCGCGCTGAGGCGGTGCAACTGATGGAGCGGGCTGTGATGCTCACGACGCCTGTGTGGCCCGCAAACGAGGAGTTCTTCAACTTTCGGGTGCTGAACCCGGCCCCGGGAGAGGCCACCGATGGCGTGATGAAAATCGGCGTCAAAACTCGCGTGAACAAGCGCTGGGAGTTCACTTACGGCACCTACAGGTTCGTTAAGGTTCAGGATGGTGGCGAGTCCGCCACGTATCGCTCCGAGAGCGCCCAGCCTGCGGCGTTGACTTCGGTCCGCAAGCTGGTACCAGCGTTCCACGGACAGTTCGAGCCGGCCGACATTATCCGCCGCGTTGCGAATTCCAGTGTGGACAATCGCCCAGCCCGCTGCATCGACTTTGACACCCTGAAAGGTGACCAACAGCAGTCTGGCCAGGTTTGCGTGGATGCGCAGAGCGGACTACTTTTGTCAGTCCGGCAGGGCGATGAGACGATCCGCCAATCGGCATACTATCGCTTCAATAACGCCTCGCTTCCCGGCCGCATCGAACGCTGGGTGGGCAACGAGAAGCTGATCGAGATTGATTCCAGGGTAGTGGTTCGAACCGAATACCCGCCGGATTACTTCGACTATCCGCCGGATGCGAAGATCGACCATGGGTGCCGGGAGTTTCACCGTGCTTTCGCCGATCAGACTCCGCAGCCGGAACCAAGAGCCCAATCGAATGAAGCGATTTCGGTAAGGTTGCACGGCAGGGTGGGCAAAGACGGCAAGCCGAATGCCCTCAAGGTCCTCGACTCCGTTCGCCCGGATTTGGCGGAAGAGGCATTGCGCTTAGTTTCCGGATGGACCTTCCATCCGGCGATGTGCGAGTATCAACCCGCCACCCAGGAGATGGATTTCGAAGTCAGATTCAAAGGGTGGTAAATCATCCGCCTCGGCCGCATGCCAGGGCTTCCAGGCTGCGTAGTCCAGTAAGCCGCTGGCTCTTCATTCCGGCGGCAGCGCGAAGGCGTGATATGTGCCGCCGCTCCTGCCACCGAACTTGCCACCCCCGGCGCCGATCAGCACGAACTCGCGACCGCCTGCCTCATACACCGCCGGTGAGGCCGCGGCGGCCTCGGGGAGCACGGTGCTCCACAGCAGCTCGCCGGTGCGCTTGTCGAAGGCATGGAAGCGATTGTCGAAGAGGGTTGCGCCGATGAACAGCAGTCCTCCCGCGGTCGCCACCGAGCCGCCGTAATTCTGCGTGCCGGTGTCTTTAAGGCCTTGCGCGGCGAGCTCAGGGTACTCGCCAAACGGCTTGCGCCAGGCAAAAGCACCCGCATCGAGGTCGATGGCAGTGAGCGTGCCCCAGGGCGGCTGCACCGCAGGATAACCTTGCGGGTCCTGGAACCAGACGTAGCCATCTAGTGTGTACTTGAGCGTGATCCGCGGGTCGCGCGGCGACGCCACGGCCTGATTGGCCTCGCCCGTCATGAGGTAGCGGGCGATCGCAGTGACTGCGGACTCGCCCAGGTCGTTGAAGCCGGGCATCCGTGCCGAGCCGCGGCGGACCACGTTGAGTACGTCGTCGAAATTGCGTCGCGACCTGACCGTCTTGAGCGACGGAACCTCGTTGCCGCTGCCGCTCAGGTCGGGCCGATGACAGGTGGCGCAGTGTTGCAGGTAGAGCGTGCGGCCGGTGCTCTGCTCCTTGGCGTCGTCACGCGGGATCAGCCGGATGATGCTCGGCATCTCGTTGGCGTTGACGTAGAGCAGGCGCGTCTCCGGATCCCACGTAGAGCCGCCCCACTCGCCTCCACCATCAAAACCGGGCATGAGCAGCGTTCCCGCCAGGCTGGGCGGGTTGAACTGCGCGCCGGTATGCATGGCGCGGAACCGTTCCAGCGCGTTCTGGTGCGCCTCGGCGGTGCGCGTGGTCAGGTCGGCCTCGCTGAGGATCTGCCGCGTGAAAGGCGGGGGCGACGTGGGCAGCGGCTCGCTCCTTGCAGGCGCTTCGCCGTCGACGCCTGTTTGCGGCACGGCGACTTCCTGTATCGGCACCAGCGACTTGCCGGTGGCTCGCTCAAACACGTAGACGTGGCCGCTCTTGGTGATCTGCGCCACGGCGTCGATCTCCACACCGCCCCGGCGGACGGTGATGAGCGATGGAGGCGCGGGCAGGTCGCGGTCCCACATGTCGTGGCGGATCACCTGGAAATGCCACAGCCGCCGGCCGGTGTTCGCATCCAGCGCGAGCAGGCAGTTGGCGTAAAGATTATCGCCCGCGCGATTGGCGCCGTAAAAGTCGAACGCTGCCGAACCAGTGGGCGCGAAGACGATCCCGCGCGCCACGTCGAGCGTGAGGCCTCCCCAACTGTTGGCAGCGCCGATGTACTCACGCGCGTTGGGCGGCCACGTTTCCACGCCAGGCTCGCCGGGGTAAGGAATCGTGTGGAACGCCCATCGCTGCGCGCCGGTGCGCACGTCGTAGGCGCGGACGTCGCCGGGCGCGGCTGGCAGCCCCTCGCTGTTCAGGCAGCCCACGATCACCACGTCTTTGTAGACCACCCCGGGCGTGGTCACCGTCACCGGTGTGTTTTCCACGTTGCGCCCCAAACCTTGCTTGAGGTCGATGAAACCGCCCTGACCGAACGCAGCGTCTGGTCTGCCTGCGCGCGCGTCCACCGACCAGAGTTTCTCGTCCACCGAATAATAGAGCCGCCGCGCGGCGCCGTCCGCGCTCTCCCAATACATCAGGCCGCGGTTGCGGTACTTCGACTTCACCTCGGCGCCGCCGTGCGGGTCGAAGCTCCACAATTCGCGCCCCGAGGCTGCATCGAGCGCGATCAGCCGCAGCTTAGGCGAGACCACGTAGGCCACACCGTGCGCGATGAGCGGCGTCGATTGCATCTCCGACCCCTCGAACGCGTCGCCGGTGTCGTAGGCCCAAGCCTCGCGCAGGCGCGCCACGTTCCCGCGGTTGATCGCCTTCAGTGGACTGTAGTGCGTATGCGCCGGCCCACCGCCGTACGCCCGCCACTCGCGTTCAGGCGGAGTCTCCTGCGCATGCAGCAGGAACGTGCACAGCCCCAGCGCAATTCCGAGCGGCTTGACGGTTTGTGCTGGCATCGCGGATCGCCCGATAGGCCGCGGTTTCGATCTTCAGTCCCGGTGGGGGTGAGTTTAGCACAGCTCCCAGTCTCGGTTCCGCGCAGGGAAGGCGCCAGTGGAACCGCGCCTATGAGCCGTCAAACGGTGCGCACCGCGCGGGGTGCGATCGCCATCCGGCGGCTCGCGGCTTCTGCGCCTCCTCAGGAACGAGTGAGAATGCGATGGACGATCTCGGCATTTTCCCGGACCTCGTCCTTGACTCGCGGGAACATGCCCACGTAGATTCCGTCGATCGGCTTGATGCTCTCGAAAGCGGTCCGGAAGGACTGTTCGATGCCGCGATCGGCGATCCGTCCGGCAGCCAGGATTTTGAACGCGAAGCAGGGCTTGCTTGTCTGCCGCATCACCTTGTACATGCGTGGCGGGTCACTCTTCAGATAGATGTCGTTGGGCATTTCCAGCATCTCGCCGTTCAGCACTTTCTTCCATTCGTCCGCCGTGCGCCGCCGGTTATAGACGCAACCGGAGTAGAAATCGACATCCCAACCTTCCTCCTCTACCTGGGCGATGACTTCCGGGATATGCGTGCCCACCCCGACCAGGACCCCCAAATCCCGCACTTTCTTGCACCACTCCTTCACGCTTTTCAGGTCGCCGTTCTGGTAGGCGGTATCGACTACTTCGCCCTGCCGTTGCATCGCCAACGGCTTTAGGGACTTCACCAACGCTTCGGCATCGACGCCCGCGGTCACCTGGATAATCAGGTGCATCCTGCCGCCCTCGGCCACGAAACGCGCCCAGTCCTGCGGTGCCCGGCCCAGGTGGACATAGTTGAGTGCATTGATTCCGAAACGGTTAGCCTGGTGCATCACTTCGCAGACCTTGTCTGGCGTGTACCACTCTTTCATGATCGTGCCGAAGTTGTTGTTGTAATGGGCAAAGCCGTAAAAAGGGTTTACCCCGAGCACCATTCGGCTGATCTCGACGCCGCCGAATTTCATGCTGGGAACCTGGATTTGCGAAGCAGGTGTGGGCGCATCGGACTGCCCCAAAGAAGCTTGAGGAGCCCCGGGAGGCATGTTGCCCGGCCGGCCTCCGTCCTGCGCTTCCAACGCGGAGGTCGCGCCCGCCAGGCCGGCCGTTAGCCCCGCACCGGACTGAAGAAAAGTTCTGCGTGAAAACGCCATGACAACCACCTCCCAAACATGATCCGTCAGATCTGAGCTGGCTCCAGCATATCGGATCTCATACTCCTGTTCAAGGTGAGCATGGCTTTAGGTGGAACAACTTTCTCCGCAGCCGCTATCCGCAGCTAACGCAGTTCGATTCGATGACTCTGGCCGTCGTCTTTGAGGCGGACCCCTGACGAGCGGCCCTGGCTCTTCCCGTCGATCACCACCTCGCGGGCCGCGGATGTGGGCTGCACCGCGAATAGCAGCTCCCGCGGGGCAGGTTGAAATCTTGCTGTCGGTACGCGGAGATCGATCCGATCGCCGCCTGGTGTGCGCCGGTAGCTCAAACTGGTTCGCCGGAGGCTGCCCTGTTGGTAGGCCTCCGTAAGGCCGTCGTCTTCATAGACAATGGCGGATGCTTCGCCGTGCGCATCCGGGTAAATCTCGAACTGCAGCGGATCCGTTGTCTTCTCGCCGACATACTTCTGCTCCGGGCCCAGCGGAAGAATAGCTCCGCCTCGAACATAAAGTGGAACGGATTCGAGCGGCGCATCTGCGCGGATCATCCTGCCGCCTTCGCGGCGTGCGCCCGTCCAATAGTCGAACCAGACGCCCGGTGGAAGGTAGACCATCCTAGCGGTCAGGTTGGGCTTGAGAATGGGCGCCACCAGCAGGTCGTCGCCGATCATGAACTCGTCGTCGATGCCGAGCGTGTTCTCGTCTTCCTGGTAGTTGAGGAGCAGGGGCCGAAAGATCGGTACGCCGGTTCGGTGTGATTCCTCCGCCACTGTATAAAGGAATGGGAGCAGTCGGTAGCGAAGCTTCAGGTACTTGCGGATGATGTCTTCGTAATACGTGCCATAGCGCCAGGGCTCATGGTCCGGCGAGTCCATGGCGGCATGATTGCGGCAGAAGGGCGTGAGGAAACCGACTTCGTACCATCGCACCAGCAATTCGCCGTCTGCGCGGCCGATGAAGCCACCCACGTCCGAGCCGACAAAGGGCTCGCCCGACAGACCGAGCGTCATGAACATCGGTAGGCTGAGCGACAATGCTTCCCAGGTGCTGCGGTTGTCGCCGGCCCACATGGTGGCGTATCGCTGGATGCCCGCGTAGGCCGCGCGGGTGATGACGTATGGCCGCTGATTGGGAAGCAGCCGCTGCAGGCCCTGATACGTCGCGCGGGCTTCGTTGAGCGCGAACACGTTGCGGTTTCCGGCATAGGAAGAATAGGTTCCGCCGTCGTAGGTGATGACATCCATCTGCGACTTGCCGGTCTGGTCGTTGAAGTCCGACGGCTCATTCATGTCGTTCCAGATGCCCGCGACTCCATTGTCTGTATAGGCGCGATGCAGGTCGCCCCACCATTTTGCGGCCCTATCCAGCGTATAGTCCACGAAGGCCGCGTCACCCGGCCACACGCGGCCGACGTAAGTGCCGCCGCCTCGACGCTTGAGGAAGAAATCCTGAGCCTTGCCCTGGTTATAGACGTAGTAGCTTTGGTCCTGCGGTGCGAGTTCGGGATGGCTGGCCGCGTCGCGCGCGCCGTCTACGGGATCCTGAAGTTTGATGCCGGGGTCGACGATGGTCACCACTTTCACGCCCTGCGCTCGCAACCGGTCCGTGAAAGCCTTCGGGTTGGGGAAGCGCTGAGGATCCCAGGTGAAAGGCCGGAAACCGTTCATGAAGTGGATATCGAGGTGCAGGACATCGAGCGGCAGATCGTCCGCGCGATACTTTCTAACCACCTCCTCGGCCAGGGAATCCGGATAATAGCTGTACCGGCTCTGCTGGTTTCCCAGCGCCCACATGGGCGGCATCGGCATGTGTCCCGTCAGATCGGCGTAGCGCGCCAGAATCTTCTTGATGGACGGCCCCTGGAAAAAGTAGTAATTCATCTCGCCGCCCTCGGCGGAAAAGGCGGCGTATTCCTGGGAAGAGGAGCCGAAATCAAAGTGGGTCCGGTAGCTGTTGTCGAAGAAAATCCCGTAAGCCGCGCCCTGCTGCCAACCGATATAAAACGGAATGCTTTGGTAGACCGGGTCGGTTCCTTCCTGGTAGCCGAAGGTGTCGGAGTTCCACATGGTGAACTCTCCGCGCCGCTTGTCGAGCCTCGCTGCCTTTTCGCCAAGGCCGTAGAAGTGCTCGTCGAAGCCGAGCTTCTTGGCGGCGGCGACGCGGCCCGATTGAGGATCGAATCGCATCGGTGACTGGTCGGCGTTAATGGTTCGGTGTGTCTTGACGTCGCGAAATTCGATCTGCAGTGGTGAGCGCTGCACTACGACTTCCAGTTCCGCGGTGGAGAGGTGCAGGGCGATAGAGTCTTCGGTGAGCTCCCAGCGCGGGATCTCCCAGGTGGTCTTCTCGATGGCCCAGGAGTGGTCGCGGTCGGGCAATTTGCCCGCAAAGGCCGCCCGAACCCGGATGAGATCGGGCGCCAGCACCGTAAGGCGGACCTCGGATCCGCCCGCGCAGGTCAGAGTGACGGAGGAGTCCGCTTTCACGTAATTGGCCAGAGGGCCGAGAGATCGTAGGCCGTTCAGATCGATGGCCGCCGCGCCGCCGCAACCGAGCAGGGCGCAGAATACGGAGGTCGGCAGTTTGACCATGCTCTGTCTATGGTAGTACTCGCGGCTGCCGTCAGCGGCCGGCCTTGGGCGCGGCGTTCGCCGAACAACAGAAACCGATCATTTCACGCGGTGCGGGCTCATTCCGGATAGTCGTTCTTGGACCTCACCACGCGGATCCAGTGGTCGACGAACGCATGGTGTGATTCGGGAGGCTCCACGCGCATCATGTGGCACGATGTGCAATTCGCTTTCGCCACCTTACACACGCGTCGCTTGAGGGCTGTATTGGCCTGGTTATGGCAGGCGGTGCATTTCACGTCGTAGTGCCTGTCGTCGCTGACCAGACCCTCGTGGGGGTTATGGCACGCGGTGCAGGCAATGCGGCGGTCCGTCAGCAGGAAGCAAGCGCTGTTGGTCAGGCGGTATACGGGAAAGCGGGCCGTGTTAATACCCTTCAGCCCCATCGTCACCACCGTCTCCCAGGTGCGATGGCAGACGCCGCACATCTCACTGGTCTCCTGCGCGTCCATACCCTTCAACGACCGGATGGAACCAGGCGCCGGCTTTCCGTTCCGAATGCTACCCACGTGTGTGCCGCCAGGACCGTGGCAGCTCTCGCACTGTACGCCGGCCTCGAAGTTCGTCAATTGGAGCGTGTTTCCCAGGCGTGCGCCCGTGGTGTGGCACCCGAAGCAGTCGCGAACATCCTCGCTATTCATGAGGCGGCCGGCCGCGGCTTTCAAGTCTGGCGGCTTGCGGTTCGCCGCGCCGACCGTCAGGTCAAGCCCCTGCAGCTTTGAGTAGAAGCTCACCCTGCTTTCGTAGAAGCGCCCGTTCAGGTCGTAGACGTAGGTCTGGCCCACCTTGCCCTGGCCGAACGCATACAGCAGTTGTGTCTCGATCGTCTCCTGCCCGTCGGTCACGCGATAGAGCACCTTTTCTCCGTCGCGCGCGATCGAGTAAGAATACTTCCCGTCGGTCCAGGTAAAGTGAATGTCGCCTTTCAGGTTGGCGCAGGTGCCGGCCGGTTCCAGCGCCCGCGACATGCTGTTTTCATGGAAGTTTTTGGCCTGTGCCGGATGGCATGTCGCGCATTGCTTCGATCCGATGAAACGGCCGCGGACAGACCAAAAGGCTGAACCCGCCGGGGCGGGCGTCATCATGGTGCCCTGAGCGAAAATCAAACAGCGTGCCGGAACAAGAATCAACGCGAACCAGCGCGCCAGTGGGAACTTCCGCACCAGAGCATCCCTCTCGCTTTTCAAGGGTAGCATGATCCGATCAGCGGCCAGCTCGCCGCTACCTGGCTGGTTCGTCAATCTTCAGGAACTGGTCGGCGGCGACGTCCTTCAGGGTCTGCACGATCCCACTGGGCCAGCGAATTTCCAGGGAGCTGATTCTGGTCTCAGGGCCGAGCCCGAAGTGGACGCGCTTGTCACTGGAAGACATGAAGCCCACGCTGATCGCGACATGGTTGTACAGAACCCGGCCAGAGGCCGTCGTCAGTTTGACCTTGGCGCCAACCGCATCGCGCGCGCTCTTGTGTCCCACCAGGCTCAAAATCAGCCAGTGGTTACCGCTGTCGGCGGTATTCATCAAGATGCGCGGCGATTCGTTCAACGAGGTCACCACGATGTCGAGCGAACCGTCGTTGTTCAGATCGCCAAAGGCCGAACCGCGCTGGTAGCCCTTGTGCAGAAAGTCTTTCCCCATCTCTTCGGAGACGTCGATGAACGACTTTCCCTCCACGTTCTCAAACATCGTGTCGTGCTGCGGGGACTTGTCGTTCACGTCGTCGACGTCGCCGTTCGCCGAATAGATGTCCTTCCACCCATCGTTGTTATAGTCGATGAACCCGTTGCTCCAGCCTGAGAAAGGCAAGCTCAACGTCTGGATCTTGGAGGCGTACGGGAATGTGAACAAATTGCCGCGATTTCGCAGCAGCTGCCACACCTGGCCCGTCAGGTTGTTGTAAAAGATGTCCACATTGCCGTCGTTGTCGTAGTCTTTCGCATCCGATCCCATCGAAGAGCCGGAGTGGGCGTTGTCGTTGTAAGCGACCCCCAATTCCAGCCCTCTTTCCTCGAAGGTGCCATTGCCCTGGTTGATGAAGAGGGAATTGGGCTCGGTGTCGTTGGCGATGAACACGTCCTGCCATCCGTCGTTATTGAAATCCGCAATCGAGATGCCCATACCCTTGCCGGGCGCCTTGGCCAGCCCAGATTTCTCGGTAACATCCTCAAACTTGCCATGGCCCAGGTTGTGATAAAGTCGCGGCGGCACGCTTTTGTAGCGGCGCGGATCGCAGTAGTATTCTTTGCTGCCCATGGAGCAGCGCAGGTCTGTCTGCGGGGTCCAGTAGGTGTAGTTGTCCACGATCAGGTCCAGCAAGCCGTCATTGTCGTAATCGAACCAAGCGGCTACCACGCTAAGGGTATCGGCCGGCTTGCCGCCGATGCCCGAAGCCGCGGTCACGTCGGTGAACGTACCATCCCCATTGTTGTGATAAAGAGCGTTGCGGCCGGCGCTGCAAACGAACAGATCTTCATATCCATCGTTGTCGTAGTCGCCCACCGCCACGCCAAAGTTGAAATCCAGGTGTTCGCCCAGCAAGCCCGCCCTGGCGGTGACATCTTCGAAGGTCCCGTCGCCCCGCTGTTTCAGCAGGCAGTTGTAGTACGCCGGGCTCTTCTTCATCTCCGGCAATTGGGCGCCGTTCGTAAAGAAGATGTCCAGGCGGCCGTCGTTATCGAAATCAAACAGGGCGACGCCGCCGCACATCGGCTGCGGAAAATACTTGTGCCCGCCCGGGCTGTTGTTGCTGATGTATGTGATTTTCGAGCGCGGAGCGACGTCCACGAAGCCGGGCCTTTTCGGCGCCGTCTCAGCCGGCAGCCCGGGCAGCAGGGCTAGGCAGAAATAGGCGCCGGGCAGGCAAATGAGAAGGGCGATCGTGCGCCGCATGTTAGACTTGGATTTCCAAGACGTGAAAGCGTTCATCCCTATTGTAATCGGAGCTGGCGCGCTTCTGGCCGGGTCTACCGCGGGTCCTATTGTTTTCGAAGAGATTGCAGAACGCTCCGGCCTTACTTTCGTCTCCAACAGTTGCCCCACCCCGAACAAAAATCAGCCCGAAACCATGGTGGCAGGCGTCGCACTGTTCGACTATGACAACGACGGCTATCTGGACGTCTACCTGGTGAACGGCGCGGCGATCCCGTCACTCCGGAAGGAAAGCCCCAAGTACTGGAATCGCCTCTACCACAACAACCACGACGGGACCTTCACCGACGTAACCGAGAAAGCAGGCGTGGCGGGCGAAGGCTACGGTATGGGCGTCGCGATCGGCGACTACGACAATGATGGCTGGCCCGATATCTACGTGGTCAACACCGGGAAGAACCAGCTCTTCCACAACAATCGAAACGGCACATTCACCGACGTCACGGACAAGGCGGGTGTGGGCGGAGGCATGCTCGATGGCAAGAAGATGTGGTCTGTGTCGGCTGCCTGGGTGGACTACAACAACGACGGCATGCTGGATCTGTTTGTCTCCAACTACTGCAAGTGGGAAGTGAACAAGGACCCTTTCTGCGGCCCGTCACCCGAACTGCGCGCGTACTGCCATCCGAACAACTACGCGAATCTGCCGAACACCTTGTACCGCAACAACGGCGATGGCACCTTCACTGACGCGTCGGCCGAAACGGGCATCGCCAAATACTTCGGCAAGGGCATGGGCGTGGCGATTGCCGACTATGACGGCGACGGGTTCATGGATATCTTCGTTGCCAACGACAATCGCCCCAACTTCCTGTTCCACAATCTGGGCGGCAAGAAATTCGAAGAAGTCGCCTTGGAGTCCGGCGTCGCCTATACGCAAAGCGGCAGCGCGATCTCAGGCATGGGAGCCGATTTCAGGGACGTGGACAACGACGGGCACCCTGACATCTGGCACACCGCCGTGGAAAACGAGTCCTTTCCCTTGTTTCAAAACCGCGGAGACGGCCAGTTCTGGGAGAGAACCTTGCAGATGCACCTGCAGGGGACGCGCGACATGTCCGGTTGGGGAAATGGAATTTTCGATTTTGATAACGATGGCTGGAAGGACCTGTTCGTCGCGCGCGGCAATGTGCTGGACAACGTAGCACAGTTTTCAAACCGCCACTATGAAGAGCCCAACGCTGTTTTCCGCAATTTGGGGAACGGCAAGTTTCAAGACGTGAGTGCCGAGGCCGGGGCCGATTTCCAGAAGGCGGCGGCGCATCGCGGGGTGGCTTTCGGCGACATCGATAACGATGGACGGATTGACGCTGTAGTCGCGGTGCTGAACGGCAGGGTCAAGTACTTTCACAATATTTCGAAGAACGCTAACCACTGGATTCTGCTGAAACTGGTCGGCAAGAAGAGCAACCGCATGGGACTGGGTGCGCAAATCCGCATCACCGGCGAAGACGGCGCAAAACAATACAACCAGGCCACCACTGCCGTGGGCTACGCCTGCGCCAGCGATTCGCGCGTGCACTTCGGGTTGGGCGCCTCGAAAATGATCCGCGAGATCGATATCAAGTGGCCCAGCCGCATTCACCAGGTATTGCATAACGTGCCGGCCGATCAGATTCTGACGATTGAAGAACCGGCCCAGTGACAGCCACACGCCAGGTGGGCGAGTGCAGAAGCGCGGCACCTCGTTTTGCATCCCGTGCACGCCTCGTCCCCCGGTTGCTCCCATTTGCGGGTTGCCATTACCATGAGCTTGAATGGCGCAACGGCTCTACCTTGCAGTGGCACTGCTCTGGTTCCGGTACACAGCCGCCGCCCAGGACCCTCCCGAACAGATTCTGCAGCGCGCCATCGCAATGCACCAGGGCGGCGACATCGAAGGCGCGATTCAGCAGTACCGGGCTTTCTTGAAGCTGCGGCCTGACTCGCCGGACGTTCGCTCCAACCTGGGCGCAGCTCTCGCCAGCACTGGGCGCTACTCCGAAGCCATCGTCGAATATCAGGCGGCGTTGAAGCGCGTGCCGAAAGATCCGCGCATCTGGCTGAACCTCGCACTGGCTTTCTACAAGGAGGGCGAGATTTCAAATGCGGCGCGGGAATTAGAGGCTCTTCGCACGGTCCAGCCAGCCAATCCCCAGGTAGTTCTGTTGTTGGCTGACTGCTGGCTCCGCCAGGGGGAAAACGCCAAGGTCATTAGCCTGCTTGGGCCGCTCGATAAGCAGAACCAGAGCGACATGGCGATCGCTTATATGCTGGGGATGGCGCTGTTGCGCGATAAACAGGTCGATCGAGGGCAACAGATCGTCGACCGGATCCTCCACAACGGCGATTCGGCTGAAGCCCGTCTGCTGCTGGGAATGGCCAAGCTGGAAGCGCTGGAATACCCCGCCGCGATCGCGGATCTCAGCAAGGCCGTGGAACTGAATCCTAATCTTCCGGACCTCTATTCGTACCTGGGCCAGGCGCAGATGGCCAGCGGCGATATGACGGCCGCCCGGGCGGCCTTCGAGAAGGAGTTGGCACAGGATCCCAACGACTTCGAATCGAACCTCCGGCTGGCGGTGCTGCTCAAGCAGGACGGCGATTACGATCGCGCCCGCGCGCTGTTGGCCCGAGCCCTCCGGGTTCGCCCCGGCGACCCCGGCGCGCAGTATCAGGCGGGCGCCACCGACCTAGCGGCGGGTGACACTGATCGCGCCTGTGCAACCCTCGAAAAGGTCGTCAAGCAGTCGCCGGAATTTCTCGAGGCACACGTCTCGCTGGCGCAGGCCTACTACCGCTTGAAGCGCAAGGCCGACGGAGACCGTGAGCGCACGCTGGTGCAAAAGCTGAAAGCCCAGGCGGACGCGAATCAGTCCGGTGGCAAAGCGCAATGAGATCATTCTCAGCGCAGGTGCCATAGCGAACATCCGGGTTCTGCAACTCCGAATACCGTCGCATTTGGCCGCGCAGCTTGCTACATTCACGATCGGAGGCAGGATACATGAGGTACCCGATTTCCCTGATCCGGTCGTTCGCGATCCCGCTTTTGGCTGCCGCCAGTGCGATGGCGCAATCCACTATGGTCAATGTGCAGGTAGGCACTCAAACCGACACCTCGGTTGGCGTCAAAGGCCGCCTGCAACTGGCCATGTCCACGTCGTTCCAGCTGGCCAGTTGGGACGACCAGTTCTTTAGCGGCGCGCAGTATGCCACCGGGGAAATGACCGCTCTCAATCCATGGCACACGCGGGTACAGGTGGTTTCGGATGGAGTTCCTCTCACCGCGCCCGACACGTGGGATTTCAGCGAGCTCAACACCATGCTCACTCCCATTCAGGGCACTGGCGACCACAGCCCCGAATTCCAGATCGGCACGGCCCCGCTTTTCCTGAGCAATTCCATCAGCGGCCAGATCCTCCCCGGCAGCATCGCGGATTTCGCCCAAATGAGCGCCAATATAGTCCGCTACTACAACACCGGCGGGTTCACCGACGCCGGGCAGCACTATCAAAGCCCCACGCCTTACCCGGTCACCTGGTGGGGTATTTTCAATGAGCCGGACATCAACGGCGTCACAGCGGTGGAGTACGTGACGCTCTACAACACTGTTGTGCCCCAAATGGCTGCGGCGGACCCGTCCATCAAGTTCGTGGCCGTCGAGCTTGCGGAGGCCCCCGAAACTTACATGCCAACTTTCGTGGTCGGTGTCACCGCTCAGGTGGATGTTGTGGCCAAGCATTTTTATTCCACTTGCAACCAGAAGGACTACGACCAGTCGCTCTTCGCCACGATTCCCGAGTTTGCGAACGAGGTCGAGCTCATGTATGCCTACATGGCCCCCCACCCCGCGCTGGCCTCGGTGCCGGTTTGGATCACCGAGAACAATGTGAACGCCGATTACGACAAGGGCAATGGGATCAGTGCCTGCAACGGTACGACGTTTGTACTCGATAAGCGCGGCTCCAGTCCTTTTTTCGCCGCCTGGCGTTCCCTGATATTCGAGCAATTGGGCGAAGCCGGCGCCCAGGCGCTCTACCACTGGGGCTTCGGTTCCGACCAGCAATTTGGCGAGATTGGCAGCGCGACGGGCGGGCCTCCCTACAGTACGCAACTCAGCTACTGGGTGGATTACTATCTGTCGCACTGGCTTCCCTCGCCGCCCGGCCAGGATATCCTGCAGACGGCTGTCACGGGCTGCTGTGCGACCAGTATTGCAAATGGCTGGGATGGCAGCGGTGGTCTCCCGATGGACACCCAGACGATGGCGCTGCGAAACGTGGATGGCTCAGTGGTGATCCTGATGTCCAATTACGCGCTGGCGCCTGTCCAGGCCGCGGCCAACGGTGGTAGCACTATCAACTACGACAATAACGGCACCGGCGCGACGCGCACGTTTGCGCTGGATGTCTCGGCTCTAGGCGCCTTCACCTCGGCGGCACTCGTGACGCTGGATGCCAACACACCACTTCCCGGCGGGCCCGTGCCGCAGCCGCTCGCACCCGGTCCGCAGATGCAGGTCACGCTGCCGGGCTATGGGATGGCCCTCTTGCGCCTCTCGAACGCCCAGCCCAACTTGACCGCGGCGGGGGTAGGCAACGCGGCGAGCTACGCTGCCGGCTCTGTGGCCCCGGGAGAGATCGTGACGGTATTTGGATCGGCCCTCGGCCCGGCGACACTGGCCGGCCTGGAACTCACCAATCCGCTGCTGGTGGCGAATGCGCTCGCAGGAGTGCACGTTCTGTTTGACGGCGTGCCTGCGCCAATCGTCTATGCAAGCGCGGGTCAGCTGAGTGCGGTGATTCCTTATGGGGTGGCGGGGCAGACCAGCACATCGCTGCAGGTGGAATACCTGGGCGCCGTTTCGGCGCCGGTCTCCCTGCCGGTAACCGCCGCGGTGCCCGGCATCTTTACGGCCAACGCGCAGGGCTTCGGTCAAGGCGCGATTCTGAACAACAGTGACTATAGCTTGAACACCACCTCGAATCCCGTGCCACGCGGATGCCCTACCTGCTACGTGGATATCTACCTGACCGGCGCTGGCGCGACCACCCCCACCAGCGTGGATGGCCTGCTGGTCACCACCCAGCCGCTTCCGGTGCTGGCCCCGGGCGCGGTCACCGTCACTATGGGAGGAGTTCCCTGTCCCAACATCGCCTATGCGGGGGCCGCGCCGGACCTGATCTCGGGCCTAACGCAGGTCACCGTGCAGGTGCCGCAGGGTGTTACGCCGGGCCCGAGCGTGCCGCTGGTGGTCACCATCGGCGGCGTCAGTACGCAGCCCGGAGTCACTCTGGCGGTGCAATAGGCGCGCCAGCTTGAACAGCAATTCGCCCTAGAACTCCGCTTAGCCGGCAGCCTCCGGCGCTCTTCCTAGATCGTTCGGCTGGATTATCGACAGTCGTCGGATGTGAAAAGAGACAAAGAGCTCCTCAAGGTAGGCGGGTAGCTGTACAATCTATGACAATGAGGAGGCCAATCGGAAATCCTGCATGAAGTATTCTCATGGTTTTCTATGCGGCGCTCTCCTCATTTCCGCCCCAGCGTGGTGCGTCTCCGGAAAGATCACCAAGGAAACTATCGAGTTCATGGGGCAGAAGCGCAGCTTTCACCTCTTTGTCCCTAAGGCACTCCCCGCCGACGGTACGGTGCCCCTGCTGGTGACTCTGCACGGCAGCGGTGGCGACGGTGCCAGTCTAGTGGAGAAATGGAGAAGATGATCCTGGTCGGGCCGGATTCTCGGGATCCCGCCTGTTGGGTAGCCCCGGTGGACGGCCCTGACTTTCTATACGATATCGTAGAGCGTTTGAAAAAGGCCTACCCAATCGACCCACATCGCGTTTACCTTTTCGGGCACTCCGCCGGCGCCGTCTTTTCCATGCTGACATCCATGTGGGAGTCACAGTACTTCGCTGCGGGAGCGCTCCACGCGGGAGCGTTGCCGGACTTCGAGGCCGTGGATGGCATCGCCACGGCGAAGCGTAAGATTCCCATGGCAATCTTCTCGGGAACTGCCGATCCCATATTTCCAATAAAAGTGGTCCGAATCACATGCGACACGCTACGGAGTGCAGGCTTCCCGGTCTCACTCATCGAGATTCCAGGCCATGGCCACGACTATTTCGCAATCTCCTCGAAAATCAACCGTCAGGCTTGGGATTTCCTGAAGCAGTACGTCCTGCCCGCCGACCCGTACTACGAGATCGGGATCAAGAACAGTCCGGCCGTAGCCAGAGAATTCCTCGGGACATGGGCTGGTACGCTCGTACTGGCGGGTCAGCGGTCACGATTTATCTTGAGGATGGCGAACTACGAAAGGGGAGCGAGAGCTGTCCTTATTAGTCCGGACCAGGGCGGCGCCGAGATCCCGGTAACCACCATCGAGCAGAAGGGTGCAAAGCTCAAGGTGCTCGTCATGGCGACGGGAGTCGGAGGCGAATACCGAGGTGAAATCAACAACGACGGCACAGAACTCAACGGCAGATGGTCACATCCGGATACGATCTCCCGTTGAAGCTCAGGAAGAGAGGCAACGAACCGGCGAAACCTTGATTCTCAGCGGGCCCATCGGAACAACCTGCATTTGCAAAACCGTTAGGCGAGAGTGTCGGATAGCGCGAGCGCTCCCTGCTCCCTAAAAAGCCCGTGCCACCAGCTAAACTAAGAGAGCAGCCATGTGCATGACCCATCGGTGGCTTTTCGGGAGCTCTTCCCGGCTAGTCCAGGTAACTGCTCTGCTTGCCTGTTTATTGCCCGCCTCCCACTCTGAAACCGTGCAATTATTCCAATGGAAGAACGTCAACATCCAGGGCATGGGCTACGTCACTGGTCTGGTCGTGCAACCGGTCGCACCCTTCGACGTTTACATCCGCACCGATGTCGGCGGCGCCTATCGCTTCGATCGGACCTCTTCCAGTTGGATTCCGGTCCTCGATGGCCTCGCCACTCAGGGCGGCATCGGGACCGAAACCGTGGCCATCGACCCCGGCAATCCCTCCCGCGCCTATGTGGTCATTCCCCGCACCAATTCCATCGTCAATAACCAATACCAGTACACCGGTGAGGTAATGGTCTCCGAAGACCGCGGCGTCACATGGCGCGGCACCG
>CAZZHN010000088.1:0-17792 GCA_964654065.1 uncultured Solibacteraceae bacterium | reverse complement strand
GTCACAATCATAACGGAAACCGCTGCCTTAGTCAAGTATATTTATGCACTATAGTTTACATAATATCGGTTATCAGAAGTTGAATTCACCCGGCTTTGGGATCGACGGCCGGACCGGCATTGCAGGGCGGCAGAACGCTTCGAGGAGTCCCCGCCCGGAAACGCAGCACGAAACGGGTACCAGGCGCCTCGCCTTGCTCCAGAGATCCGTCCAGTTGCTTGGTCAGGATCTCGACGATGCGCAGCCCCAGCGATTTTCCATCGCGGAGCCGCGGACCCGGCGGGCAGCCGATGCCGTCGTCCTGGATGGTCAACTCCAGTTGCCCCGGCGCCGATCTCCGCAGCGAGATCCCAACCTCGCCGCTGCGTTCGCCCGGGAACGCGTGTTTCAACGCGTTGGTCACCAGTTCGTTCAGGATCAGCGCGCACGGAACCGCACGGTGGACGCCCATTTGCACCGGCTCTGCATCCACGCGCATGGCGATCCGCCGCGAACGTGTGCCATAAACGTCTCCCAATTCCCGCACCAGCTCCCCGGCATATTCGGCGAAATTGATCCGGTCCAGGTGCTCGGTTCCGTAAAGGTGTTCATGGATCAGTGCAATCGAACGCACGCGCTGCTGGCTGTCTTCCAGCGCGCCCTGGGCTTCGGCGCTTTCGATCGCGCCGGCCTTCATGCCCAGCAGGCTGACGATCACGGCCAGGTTGTTCTTCACGCGGTGGTGAACCTCTTTGAGCAGAACGGTTTTCTCGGCCAGCGCGGATTCCAGATCACGCAATGTTCCCTGCAAAGCCGCATGATCCTGCTGCTGCTCGGTCACCTCGATGGCCACCACCAGCAACTGCCCCGGATCGTCTTCCGTTGCCGCCAGCGCGGTGCTCGGCAGCGGCACGTAAGTGAGGTCGAAATAGCGCTCTTCCGGGGGCAATCCCCGCCCCGGATGCAACGGGACCGCCAGGCCGGCTGCGTGGAAAACCGTGCGCTCGTCGCGCACCCGTTGCAGCAGCGGCAGCACCACCGGCACCGCCTCCGGCCAAACCTCGGCGACGGTTCTGCCCACCATCGGTTCCCCCGCTGCCAGCGCCTGGTAGGCCGGGTTCACCATCTCAAAGCGAAAATCGGGACCGCTCAGCAGCGCGATCGATACCGGCGACTGCGCAAAGACCGACTCCAGCATGCGGCGCCGGGCTTCCAGTTCCCGCGAGAGCGCGGCCATGGTTTCCTCCCTGGCGGCCGCTGCTCGCCGTGCGCGCTGCAATTCTCCGAACATCGTGCTGGCCACCACGCCGGTCACCGCCAGCGCCCCCAGGCCCAGCCATTGCTGCGGATCCCGCACCTGGAAACTCCGAACAGGTTCGGTGGCAAAGTAGAGCGACTCGATGACGCAAAGAACCGTTGTCAGGATGCCCGGTCCCAGCCCGCCCTGAAAGGCGCTCAACAGGATGAATGGCACATAAGTGATAAAGGGAATGCTGGTCGGCGAATGCAGCGGGAGCCGCGCCAGTTGGGCGAGCGCGACGATCAGCACGGCGACCCCATAGGCCGTGATTGGCGGTAACCTTTTGCCAGGCATCAACTCCCCGCCATGGACCGCAGGATCATTGGATCAACGCCGGCTGCTGCTGCAACAGGGTCCGCACCCGCTGCGCCAGTTCCGGCGGCAGGAACGGCTTGGCAAGCAGTTCGACCGGCGGCAGCCCGGGCTGCCACAGTTCTTCGGGCGCGTATCCGGAAACGAAAAGCGTCTTCATCTCCGGGCGCTGCGGCTGCAGCCGCGCGGCCAGTTGCAATCCGGACATTCCAGGCATTACGACGTCGGTTACCAGAACGTGGATGGGCCCGCTACAGGCCTGCGCAATCTGCTCGGCTTGCTCTGCGTCGCGCGCCTGCAGCAGCCTATACCCTTCCCGCTTCAGGCAGTTTTGCATCAGACGCCGCACGCCATCCTCGTCTTCCACCAGCAGAACGGTCTTGGCGGCTTCGTCTCCCGCCGCCGCTTCCTGCGCCTCGCCCACCTTTTGCGGCTTGGCGGTGCGCGGCAGGAGGATCTCGAAGGCCGTTCCTTTTCCAATTTCGCTCGATGCGCGAATGTAGCCCTGGCTCTGCACGACGATAGCGTGCACCATCGCCAGGCCGAGACCGGTGCCGGCGCCCGACCGCTTGGTGGTGAAGAAAGGTTCAAAGATGCGGGCCAGCGTGGCGGCGTCCATTCCCTGCCCCGAATCCGTCACCTGAATTCTCACGTAGCGCCCCGGCCGGCAGCCGCGCCACTGCGGACTCTCCGGGCCGACGTCGACCAGTGCGCTCGCAATCCGCATTTCTCCGCCTTGTGGCATCGCGTCCCGCGCGTTGAGAGCCAGGTTGAGGAACACCTGCTTCAACCGGTTGCGGTCGGCGCGGACGAACCCTGCCGGCGATCCCAGATCGAGAGCCAGCGAGCAGCCCGACCCCAGGCTGCGCGCGATTAAAGGCTGGACTTCGGCAATCACGCTGTTGATGTCGAGCGCGTCGGCGCTTGCCGCATCGCGGCGGCTCAGGGTCAGCAGTTGCTTGCTGATGGAACCGGCCAGGGTGGCGGCTTGCTTGATCTCGGTGGCCCGTTCGCGGTCCTGTTCGTTGGCGAGCCCCTTCTCCAGCTCCTCGGCGTACCCCAATATCACCATCAGCAGGTTGTTGAAATCGTGCGCCAGGCCTCCCGCCATATTGGCGATGGCTTCCATTCTCTGCGATTGGATCAGCCGCCCTTCCATTTCGCGGCGCAACCGGATATCCCGCACCACGACAATCGAGCCTAGCTGGTCTTCCTCCGACCTGTTTTCAAAACATGCCACTTCTACCGGCGTACTCGCGCCCGCCTTCGAAATCAAAATATACGGGCCGGGTTCATCGCCCGGCATTGGGCTCGCGGCATTGTGCCCGGTGGATTCTTCCCGGAGACGCAGCACATCCACCAGCGGCAGGCCGAAAGCGTCGGGGCCGGTCCAGCCGGTCAGCCGCTCGGCCACTGGATTCAAAAGCACGATTTCGCCAGCTCGATTCGTGGCGACAACCGCTTCGCCCATGCTGCGCAGCGTGGTGGAAAGCCATGCTTCGCTCGAACGCACGCGCCGCTCCATCTCGTGCTTGTAGAGGGCGATTTGCACCGTGGTGCGCAGGTTGTGATCGCCGATCGGCTTGAGAATATAGCCGAGCGGCTCCGTCATCGTCGCCCGGCTCACGGTGGCCTGGTCGGCGTGCGCGGTCAGGTAAACCACCGGCGTCTGCAGCTCGTCTCTTAATGCCTGTGCGGCGGCGATACCGTCCATTTCGCCTTCCAGGCGAATATCCATCAGCACCAGATCGAAAGTGGTGCGGCGGGCGACCTCGAGCGCTTCTTCGCCGGAACTCGCGATCGCCGGCACGGAGTAGCCAAACCGCTCCAGCCGCCGCTGGATGTCGTCGGCGATGAGTCCTTCATCCTCGACGACCAGGATTCGCTTCTTGCCCGCTTGGGTTGCCTGCATCTGCCGATACCCTTTGGCACGGCGACCGGTGGTTCCCTGCGCCCCTCGCCGGCGCCTCTCCCTCTTCACGCTTCGCTTTGCTGCGGTGCCCCGTTTGGCTCACGTAATCACCCAGGCTGCCGCCGCGTTTTGTACCGGTACCGCTAGTTAAAGACTGAATCTTCAACCGGATAATAGCACCATTGCAAGTGCCGTAAAATCCGACACGGGGAAAGATTTCCGTGGCGCTGGGTGTCATGCCTGCTGAGCCGAGAGTCGTCTCGGCTCTTCCCGCGCAGAGGCACGCCAGGATCCGCCACAAAAAACGATTCGTGTGGACGAGCGCAGCGAAACATCGCTAAGAAGACTTCGATTTCATCTGTGTCGATCGTGTCGCGCGCGTAGGCAAACCAGACGAAAAAGCCGAGCCGCCTCTCGGCTCAGCAGGCTCGACAGCCTGCGCCACGCATTGTCCTCACCCTACCTGAATGTCCACGCTGAGAGCCGCTGCTCGATAGGCTTCGAGCAGCGCACCTAAGTGCGGGGGGTAGCGCGGCGGGGTTAGGCTGTTCCCTGCCTCCATCTCCACCAGAATGCGGAACCGCTCGAGCAACATCCTGCTTTGGAATGCGCCTCCCGCGTACGCCATTTCTACAGCGTCGCCCGGCTGCCACAGCTGCACACGCACCGACGCCGCGAGTTGCGCCAGCTCCTGCGCGGCCTGATGCAGGATGCGCTGTGCGAGCGGGTCGCCTTCGTTCGCCGCCCGGTCCACCAGGGGCGCCAGCGCCGCTACGCGCGACCGTTCCCACTCCGGGCCGTAAAACCGGTGCAACATCAGGTTGGCGCTGTCCGATCCGGTGGCGCCGAGCAGCGCCGCGCGCAGGGCCGTTTCCGGACCCCAGCCTTCCTCCATCCGCAAGGCGGCGCGCGCGGCCTGGCGGACGGTATCGAATGCGCCGCCCTCGTCGCCGAAAACATAACCCCAGCCGCCCGCTCGCGCCAGCCGGCCCTCCGCGTTGCGGCCCAGCGACATCGAGCCTGTTCCCGCGATGACCACGATTCCCTGCCCGCTGCCGGTTGCGCCAGCCAGCGCCACCGCCGCGTCGGTGGTCACCGCCAGCCGCGCCGCGCGCACAATCCCCGCGATGATCGCCTGCTTGTCATCCGGGCCGCCGCTCATGCCGAAGCAGGCCGACTCGAACTCGAGATTGGCAGTGTCCAGGCCGGCCTGCGCGGCAGCACGTTCCACGCTCTCGCGCACGGCGCGTTCCAGCCTGGCGCGCCCTTCCGCACCCGCAGCGTGGTTGCTGGGTCCGGCTTCGCCGACTCCCAGCAGCCGGCCGGTTTCATCGCCGATGGCGGCGGTGGTCCCGGATTGTCCTCCATCCACGCCGAGAAATAATTTCATGGCAGTCGATATAACCTGGCGCCGCCGGCCGCGCCGACTTCCTGTACACCCCACAGGTCGCGATTGCGCCGGACTTCCTCCGACCAGGCCTCGTCCTGAAAGCAGAGAATGTAATCGATGCCGCGCCGCTTCATCTCTTCGGCCGCTGCCCTCCGGAAGCCGAGATAGGGCGCGCCATCGCTGGCCGCCGGCGCGCCGGCCAGCTTCCGCCAGGATCCGTCGGCGGACTCACCTTCCAACTCCAGGCGAATGCCGTACTGGTCCGCGGGGCATTCCAGAATCACTTGGTCGGCCTCCCGGAGCGCACCGAAGTCCACTTCGACAAACATCCCGGGATGAATGGCTTCGCCGCTCCGCCAGGAAGTAACCGGTGAATCATCGAAGGCGTCCTGAATGCTCCACGGGTACGGATTTGCGGTCAGACGCCAGGTCGACTCGCGCGGCAGTTCGTGCCCGCCGTCGAAAATGCGCAGCTCGTGGATGGTCCAGATGTCGTTGCCGTTCGCGGTCTGGTTGACACGAATCGCGCGCAAGCGGCCCGGCGAAAAGGCAAATCGCAAACGCCCGTTCGCCAATCCCTGCCCGGTGGCGGCGCTCAGAAAGATGCGCGCGTCCGCCAGGTTTGCTGCCGATTCGTAATTCACCAGGACGCGCCGCGAAGTGTAGGCGTCGGGAATCGCCTTGAAGGTGAAGACGGTAGATCCGGGCGGCGTAGCCTTTTCTATCAGCCGGGATGCTGGATACAACGCCAGGTGATTGCTGTAATAGCGCCCGGGATCGCGCAGATGGAGCGCATCCCGCCACGGCGTGAGCGTGAGGCGCCATGATCCGGTTGGCACCAACTTCGCGACCACGGCCGGCCAGCAAAGCACGGCATGCACCAGCACCACGGCGAGTGCGGCTCCCGGCAGGGTCGACAACGCCATCGCCATAGCGAGCGCCACGAAGGGAAGCGTCGGAATCAGGAAGCGCGCTCCGATATTGCTGAAGTAGTTGGCGCCGAAAACCAAAGCCGCCAGCCACAACTGTCGTCCCAGCGGCTTGCGCAGCGCGGCCAGTCCCAGCGGCGCTAGCAGAAACACCGGTCCCAGCATGCCGCCCAGGGAGCCGCGCGATGTCACCTCCAGCGGAATCTGCCACCGGCTGGCGAGGTCATAGGTGCGGAAGTAGTTCTTGTAATCTTCTTCAAACTCCACGGTTACGTAGGGATTGGGAAAGTGCCGGTTAAAGAATGGCGCTACCGGGTTGTGGATCCACGTCCCGTTCTTTACCATCCAGGGAACGACCAGAAGCAAGGCGCAGACGGCCACCGTGGCGGCTGGCCTAAATCGCCTGCTCTTCCAGGCGACGAAGCCGACTGCGTACGCCACTCCCAGCCAGGCCGTGTATTTCAGGGCATAACCGAAGCCGGCCAGAACGCCGATGGCGGGCAGCAGGCGCGAGTTCCCTTCCTCCGCCCAGCGCTCCAGGAGGCAGAACAAAGTGAAGGCCGTCGCGGCCAGGGCGACGTCATTGTAAGCGCTCGATGCATCGACGCCGACCATCGGACTCAACGCGACTAACGCAGCGCCGACCAGCCCGACCCAAGCCATGCCGTGCCGCGCGCCCCACATCCACATCTGCCAGACGAGCGCCACCAGAAACGCCAGGTGAACGAGAGCCGTAGCCGGGTGCTCGCCAAAAGCGAAGGCAAACAGGAACAGCATCTCCATGCTTTGCGGCAGGCTGGCGTAGAGATTCCAGGTGATGGGATGGAAGCCGTGCTCGCGAAGATACCTCGCTGTCAGCCCCAGGTGGTAAGTAGCGCCGTCAGGGCTAACTTCCGGTGCGATTGCCCTCAAGAGATAGATGTAAACATATATGCTAATGATCAGAAAAATAATGATGTTATAAAATCTTGACGAAAGTGAACGTATGGTCGGTTTCGCACCTAGCCGATGGTTCCAAGGACGGCAAGCGGTAATCGCCACGACACCGATGAGGGCGAAAACTGCGGGGTAAACGATATCGGTTGCTGCGGCAAAAAACAACAGAAGGCTGAGCGCGCCAGCCCCGGTCACGAATCGAACCGGCCAATCGCGAGACGCCTCGCCCAGCAGCAGCGTTCCGAGCGCCACGGCAGCGGCCACCGTGAACAGAGCTCCGAACAGGATCGCCGCCAGCTCCACGGTTACTCCACGAATCCGGCGCGAGTGAGGATGAAGCCCAACCGCTCCCCGCCTGGGCCGGCCGCCGTCTTGTCCGGATCGAGCGCAACTTTGTTTATGCCGTTCGCGTGCAGCCACTCCCACGGCGTCTCTTTGGAATACTGTTGGCTGCCGGGCTGGGCGTACCGGACGCGGTCGAATTCGCGGCCATTCAGGCGGATCACCAGTTGGACCGGCCCGGTCTGTGCAAAGTTCTGTTCCGGGAACGTCAGATCCATCACAAAGCGCAGCCGCGGCACGCGCGGCACGTAGAACTGGAGCACGGGGTGCTCGTGGGTCCAGCGCCACAGGCCCTCACTCTGGTCGCGAAAACCGCCCACAATGTACGCCGCCGCATTGGGGTCGCTCATGGCCACGAAGTAGCCGAACGGGAGCGACGATGGCAGGCTTAGCGACGCGCGCTGTACCGGCGGAGGATACCAGACGGTGGAGTTCCCACAGCCAGCGGCCGCCAGTGCCAGTGTGACGACAAAGAGCCTCAGCACGAAGATCGATTGTAACAGCGGCTGGCGCCAGAAACGCGCGAGGCGTCCAGTCTCTAGGGTCGATCCCGCGGGTGCGGGACAATGGGGTGGTGTTTCTGCCTGGGTTAGTGGCTGCGTGGTTCGCGGCGGCGGCGGCTCCGGTCACGTTTTCGCATGACGTGGCGCCGATCCTCTATCGAAGCTGCGTGAGTTGCCACCGCGCCGGCGGCGTGGCGCCGTTCGCGCTGTTCGCCTACCAGGACGCCGCAAAGCGCGCCCAGTTGATTGCCACCGTGACGGCCAAGCGATACATGCCACCCTGGCTGCCCAGCGAGCCGCGCATGCTGCATGAACGCAAACTGGCTGCTGCGGAAATCGCCACGCTGGCCGCCTGGGCGTCGACGGGCGCTCCGGAAGGCAATCCGGCTGCCCTGCCCGCGCCGCCGGTGTTTCCGGAAGGCTGGCAATTGGGCAAGCCGGACATCGAAGCCGCCGTGCGGGCGCCGTTTGCGGTGCCTGCGGATGGCCCGGATGTTTACCAGTGCTTCGCGATTCCAGCGCCGGCGGACCGGGCGCACTACGTGCGCGCCATCGACATCCAGCCCGGCAATCCGCTGGTGGTCCATCACGCGATCCTGTTTCAGGACATCACCGGCACGGCGCGCCAGCGCGACACAGGCGGGGGTTACCCGTGTTTCGGCACGCCCGGTTTTCTTCCGGCGCGCGGCCTGGGGGGCTGGACTCCCGGTTCGCTGCCTTATCAGACGCCCGCCGACATTCCGGAAACCTTGCATGCGCATGCCGACCTGGTGTTGCAGGTGCACTATCACCCCATCGGCAAGCCGGAGACGGATCAAACGCGCGTGGCGCTCTACTTCACCGACCGCAAGCCGGCGCGCTACGCCACCGACATTCCACTCGGCTCCAACCGCATCGATATCCCGGCCGGCGATAGCGCCTACAAGGTCACCGACGCCTTTACCATTCCGGTGGAAGTGGACGCGATCGGCATCAACCCGCACGCGCACTACATCTGCAAAGAGATGTACGGCTATGCCGTGCTGCCGAACGGAACGCGCCGCACGCTCATCCGCATCCCTAACTGGGATTTCAACTGGCAGCAGCAATACCTCTACCCGGCGCCGATACGGCTGCCGGCCGACACGCGCGTGGTGATGGAGTACACCTACGACAATTCGGAGGCGAACCTGCGCAATCCGAATCATCCGCCGCAGCGGGTGACATGGGGCCCGGCGTCGACCGATGAAATGGCGGGCCTGCACGTCGAGGTGGTCGTGGTGCACCCGGAGGATGCCGAGGAACTGAGCCGAGCCTTGTGGGGCAAGATGGTGCGACTGACCGGCGGCGGCGGGTTGACGCATGATAGGCAGTAGGACAGACGATCGGTGTTTGTCGTCTGTCATTGATTTGAATTCCCGCAGCCTCGGAATGACAGACCACGAAAGACGATGGTCTGTCCTACCAAGAAACGTCGAGTGCGCAAAGTCTACTCGGGCTTCGGGGTGGCGGCGAGGCGGGCTTTGAGGCTGCGGTAGAAGAGTGCGAATCGGGCGGCATGGGGGACGGGGCGGAGGTGGACATTGGTTCCGAGCTCGAGGCACAGATCGGTACGCGGGTCGAACCTGGGCCACGGCGGCAGGCCGGCGCGGTTGGGGTCTCCGGTCGCGGCGAACTGCGTCCAATAGGCGCTCATGACAGCGGCCAGGTTGAGATCGGCTGCATCGGGCGCGCCCCAGCGGGAAGGGCGGAAGAAGCCACCGCCCACAAATGCCAGATCGAGGCCATGGAAAGAGCCGAGGTCTGCGTAGGTGCCCTTGCCCGTATAAGTGAAGTAATAGAGGTAGGCGGGCGAGCCGGCGCGCGCCATGTCACGGACCAGCGCGTGGACGGTGGCGCCGCGCAGGTAGTCGTCGTGGAGGGCCTGGAAGGCGGCTGGAGCTGTTGCGTCGCTGGCTGCAGGGTAGGCGCGAAATACGTCATCCGCCTGCTCCAGGAAATGGCTCTTCAGCCACGCGCGATAGTTTTGCAGCGCGGGCGGATGGAGCAGAGCGCGGAATACGGAGCCTTCGTCGGCGTTGCTGCCGGTGATCACAGGGACGTGCGCCTGCCGGCCCGCGGCGAAGATGACTGCGGGCTGCTCCGGCAGCACCCACCCGTCCACCGTGCCGCCCGCGTAGAAATTCAGGCCTGGGTCGCGGCTCGCGGCGCGCAGGATCTGATCAGCGGGCGCTGCACGCAGCCGCGCCAGGGCGCCGGCGCCGGGCGCAATGCCGAGATCGCGCTCGAGGCGGAGGCCGATCTGCTCGGAAGTGCCGGAACCGCCTTCGTAATAGCGCAGCGTCTTGAGTTCGGGAGAGACGTAGTCCCGGCAAGTGCAGCTTTCCAGGATCGCGCGCTCGAACAGGCCGTGCGCCTGCGGCGATGCCATCAGGTAACAGACCATGACGCCGCCGGCCGATTCACCGAAGACGGTGACGTTGTGCGGGTCGCCGCCGAACTGCGCGACATTCCGGCGCACCCATTGGAGCGCGGCGATCTGATCGAGGATGGCGTAATTACCGGAAGCGTGGTGCGGCGATTCGGCTGTCAGCGCGGGGTGCGCGAGGAATCCCAGGGCGCCGAGGCGATATTGCAGGCTGACGAAGACAACGCCCTTGCGCGACAGCGACTGGCCGAACGGCGGATACTGGCCGGTGCCGAAGATGTTGCCGCCGCCGTGAATCCAGACCATCACCGGCAGCTTGCCCGGTTTGCCCCAGGCTGCTGTCCACACGTTCAGGGAAAGACAATCCTCGCTGGTCTGAAAGTTGAGATGCGGCGCGGCACCGGGTGTTTCGGCCGCGTAGGATTTCAGGTTCTCGATGTCGTCCGGCGCTTGGGGACAGGCGGGCCCGAACACGGACGCATTGCGGGTTCCCTTCCAAGGCTGCACCGGCTGCGGCGGGCGCCAGCGGCGATCGCCGGTGGGAGGAGCGGCGAAGGGAATGCCGAGAAACATCACTTCGTTGGGAGCGCCGAATTGCGCGCCAGCGAGCGTTCCGGAGTCGATGGTGACTACCGGAGGCGAGGCGGGCTGGGCGTAGGATGGGGCGATGCAGAGGACAACGGAGAGGGCGAGGAGCGGAATGATCCAGTGAATGGGGCGCAGCGATGCCAAGCCGCCAGTATGCCATGGGCGGGCGAGATGGTTGGAAATCGAAGCCTTTGAGCCTGGGTGTACGAGCGGGCCGGGCATGCCCGGCCCCTACGGGGGCGGAACGGATTTTCGGGGAGAAGTAGGACGGACCATCGGGGTTCGTGGTCTGTCATTTTCGGGGTACGCAAGACAAGAACAAATGACAGACGACACAAAACGATCGTCTGTCCCACCTGGGAATGACAGACGATACGAAACGATCGTCTGTCCTACTACGGGTGCGGCGATGTACGGGTTGTATCATAGGCTGATGGATTCGCGCCGGATGTGCCCGCATTGCCGGGCCTTCATCACCGTCAAGGACAAGGTCTGCCCGTACTGCAATGAGCGGGTGGGCCCACGCGCGATCGACCGGCGCAGCCCGGCGGACTTTTTCGGCGGTCTCATTCCCCACGCGCGGTTCAATACCATCGTCATCCTGCTGGCGAATTTCGGGCTCTACCTGGTGAGCACGCTGTACAGCATGCGGGCCGGGGGCGGCGGTGGCTTCTCGGGGATCGACGGCGGCACGTTGTTTGCGTTCGGCGCCAAGTTTGGCTCTGCCATAGCGGCGGGCCAGTGGTGGCGGCTGGTCACGGCGGGATTCCTGCATGGCGGGCTACTGCACATCCTGATGAACTCCTGGGTGCTGTTCGACCTGGCGCCGCAGGTCGAGGAATTGTTCGGCGCGAGCCGCATGTGGGTGATCTATTTTGTGTCTTCGGTGGGCGGGTTCTACTTGAGCAACCTGTGGAATCCGCGGTCGCTCTCGGTGGGGGCGTCGGCGGCGCTATGCGGCTTGATCGGGGCCATGATCGCGCTGGGAGTGATGCATCGCAACGCGATGGGAGACGCGATTCGCAGCACCTACATGCGGTGGGCCATCTACATTCTGATTTTCAGTTTTCTGCCCGGCGTGGATATGGCGGCGCATGTGGGCGGCGGCATCACCGGCTTCGGCGTAGCCTACCTGGCCGGAACGCCCCGCTACGAAGGGGCGCCGGTAGAGAGGGTGTGGCAGGTGAGCGCGTGGCTCTGCCTGGCGCTGACGGGGCTGAGTTTCGCGCTGTGGTGGATCTGGTTCAGTCATACATCGTAGGCTGGTGCGGCGGCGGCCGATTTGGGATAATCCAGGCAAGAGAGGACGAATGCGCGTGCGGGAGCGCGGCGGAACCGCAGCGGGACCGCACTGGTAAGGGAGGGGGAAATGACGCACGGGCGAGTGAGTCTTGTGCTGTTGCTGGCCGCCATCCTGCCGGCTAGCGCCGCCGCAGCGGACCGAGCTCCGGTGCTGGTGGAACTGTTCACTTCCGAGGGCTGTTCCAGTTGTCCACCGGCCGATCTGCTGCTGGAAAAGCTGGACCCGGCCGCGGTTGTGCTGGGCGAGCACGTCACCTACTGGGATACCAACCAATGGCGGGACCGCTTTTCACTGGCGGACCTGACCAGCCGGCAGCAGGGCTATGCCGAGCGCTTCCATCTGGACAGCACCTATACGCCGGAGATGGTGATCAACGGCACGGTGGAGTTCAACGGGAGCAATGCCCGCCGCGCCGCCGATGAGATTGCCAAAGCGTCGGACCGCGCCAAGGTAGTGCCGCGGCTGGCGTGGGCGGACCGCGGGGTGCAAATCCAGATCGACGGGGCGCGCGTTGGCGACCGGGTATACCTGGCGCTGGCGGACGACACGGCGGCTTCGTCGGTAAAAGGCGGAGAGAATAATGGACACCAGTTGCATCACGTAGCGGTGTGCCGCGAACTCCGCAAAGCTGGCAAAGTGCCGCCTGGGGGAGCGTTTTATCAGCTGATCGACCTGCCGGCGAAAGCGCGGCGGCAGCGGGTGATCGTGTGGACGCAGGCGGGCGAGACGGGACCGGTAGCGGGGGCGGCCGTGCTGGCACCGGCGGCAGCGGAGACGGCGGCAAACGGGCAGTAGGTCGTGTCGTGACTAAGTGACGCCAGATTTCAGACCGAACGGGCGGTTCGTGCGTCTTATCAGGAGGGGGCCCGACGCTCCGGCATCCGCCGCAACCGTGACCCGAATTGACCTGCGTTAACAGGTAACAGTTTCCCAAGGGATTACTTGTGGCCAGGCGAGGCTGCGGGGGATAATAGAGGATATTATGAGACTGCGCACGTTGGCGTTGGCGGTTGCCCTGGCCTTTAGTTTCAGCGTGGCCGGGGAAGCCAAGAAGAATGTGATGCGCCCGGTTGCCAAGTCGTTCAAGGTGAAGAAGGCGAATAAGGCCAAGAAGTTTAAGCAGCCGAAACGACACAAGGCGAAGCACCACTAGGGCACGAGCGGCGGCGCTGGAAGGGCCGCACCGCACCGGCGGCAGAGACCGCCGGCGCTACTGAAAATCCCTGGCGACGCGGCGGGCCGCAGTGAAGAAAAGCCGAGACGACTCTCGGCTCAGCAGGCCGGGCGGCCTGCGCCACGGGAATTTGCAATCCAATCCAATACGCACAGGCGCGAGCCTAACTGCGGTCCGGCGGGTCATCACAACAGAGAACACGGACGTGGACGACGCCGTTCGTGGTGTGTTTGGCGATGCGAACGCCGCGGCCGATCAATTGGCCGGAGCGCTCGAATAGATCGGAGAAGCGGCGCAACGGGATGCCGCACCTGGTCAGTTCCTCTCTTACTGCGTGGAGGCTGCTCGCGGCGAGGAGCCGGCGCTTCTGCAGGATCTGATCCGAGTGTGCTCCGGCGCGTATCCGGAAGGTCCACACCATCACCGGCACGACGGACGACGGTCTCTCGGTGAAGCGCAGGCCTTCGATGGCGGCACGGTATACACCGTCCGGCACCGGCGGATCCTCGTTATGCTCGGCGATGGTTGCCGCGGTGGTGGCGGCAAAAAGATCGACCGGACCACAGGCCCGGTTGGGCGACTCCATCCTTTTCCTTTTTGCAAAAGAGGTCGGCGGAAGGAGGCGAATTTCTCAAGATTTCCAGAGTGACTACTGCGTTACGTACATGGTCGGGCCGTTGCTTGGCACACCACCGACGGTGATGACCACAGGGTACGCGCCGGTGCTCAACCCGGTGGGCACCGTCAGGTTGGCTTGATCGAGCGCAACCCATCCCGGGGCCAGGCCCAGGAAGTCGACCGTGGTGGTAAAGCCGCCGATGGTGGCACTGTAGTTGAGCGTGGATCGCGATAGTTGTGTAAGGGAAGCGGCGGCGCCGTCGGCCGGAGGATTCGACACGGGGCCGATGCCGATCAGGTAGATTTGGGCGACGCTGCCAGTCTTGGTGGGGTTGTTCGGGCCGTTGACGGTGTTGTCCTGGTTCAGCAGAATCGCCACTCCCGTGCCGGTCTGCAGAATGTAGGGTGCGGCTTGCGCCACGGTAAAGGTGACAGGCGCGCTGGCGCCGCAGGCGTTGGTGACGGTCATCACGGCTGTGCCGGTTCCGGTTGCTTGCGGCAGCTGGATGTTGATCTGCCCGGAGCCGGCGTAGAACATCGGCGCGTTGACGTTGTCTACGCTGACAGCGGCTCCGCTCAACGAAGTGGTGAGAGGGAACGGAAGGCTGTAAACTTGCGCGAATGGTGCGAGGCTGGTTCCAAAGATGCTCACCAGCGAGCCTGGCGCCACCGGACCGGTCGCAAAACTGGCGTTGTTTACCACGCCGCCCGGTGTGATGGCAGGAATCCCGCCGCCGACGCCCATCTGCGTTACGAAAGCATCGGATGAGCCGCCAGGAAAGGCCGGCGTGACGGCACCACTGGTGGTTGGAAAGTTGGTGGAAGAGGTGGCGCCGGCAACCACCAGGCCGTCAACGCAGTTCCGCGCCAGGCTAGTGCCGTAATCGCCGTAATTGGTGCCGCCGGTGGGCGTTGGCGCGGAGTTGTTTCCGCCCAGGTAGCTGGAATACAGCAGGCTCGAACCGGTGGAATTCAGCGCGGTTACGAGGGCGTTGGTGGGGCCCTGACTGGTGCTTTGGAACGCATCGCCGGTTACCGGGTAATTGGTCGATGACGTGGTGCCGGTGATATAGGCGTTGCCCACGGAATCAATGGTGACGGCATAACCGACGTCCGCGCCGCTGCCGCCCACGTAAGTGGAATACAACAGCGTCTGGCCGCTGCCGGCGAGCCTGGTGACGAAAGCATCGGTGGCGCCGCCGCCGTAGGTGGATTGAAACGCGCCGGGCTTCACGATCGGAAAGTCGGTGGAGGCGGTGTCGCCGGTGACGTAAACGGCGCCGCTTGGGTCAACGGCAATGCCATTACCTTCGTCGTTTGCACTTCCACCGAGGTAGGTAGCGTAGATCACCGCGCCGCCGCCCCCTCCGATCTTGGCAGCGAACGCGTCGGTTCCGCCCTTGAGGGTGGATTGAAATGGCGAGCCGGCAACCGGGAAGTTGGAGGAGTTGGTGGATCCGGTCACGAAGGCATCACCCTGGGTATCGACGGCGATGGCGTTGCCATAGTCGTCGCCGGCGCCGCCCAGGTAAGTGGAATATCCCAGTTGACCAGTAGCAGCCGCGAACGCCGCTACGAAGGCATCCACGCCGCCGGCCTCTTTCGTGCCCGTCGTGACAACCATGTCCGGCGAATTGGTGGCGCCCACCACATAGACGTTGTCAGACGAATCAAGCGCCAGCCCGTAGATCGCGTTGCCGCCGGAGCCGCCAAAATAGTGGGAAAACACGATGTTGCCGGTACCGGTCAGCTCCATGACGAAAGCTTCCTGGCTGTAGCCAGGGTAGGGGTACACGTACGTTGCATCGGCTGGAAAGGATGCCGAAGTGGTGTCGCCGGCGAGGTAAATGTCGCCGGCAGCGTCGACGGCGATGGCGTAACCGTCGGAATTGCCGCCTGCACCGCCGATAAAAGCTTCAAAGGCCAGCGTGCCGGTAGGGGTCAGCTTGGCGACGAAGGCTTCGTTGATGGGGCCGGTGGTCAGCAGCGTGCCTGTCATGTAAACGTTGCCGGCCGAATCCAGCGCCACGGATGAGGCTTGCGCGTTGAGAGCTGTGGTCGAGCCTGAGGTCGGCAGAAGATAGCTGGACCATGTGAGGGCCGGGTCGATGACGAGCGGCCGGGAGCGGTCGTAGGCGGCGAGCGCGAAGCGCACCTCGCGGCCGCGCAACTGATATGCACCGGCGACCGGGCGCCGCGTGCCGTTCGATTCCTGGTAGATGACGGGACAGTGCTGGCGCAGTTCCCCGCCCGCGGTCGCGATCACCAGGTCTCCGGCATCATCGAGGCGCAGAGCGTCGGCGCCTTCCACGCGCAGGCGGATGCGGCCGGGATCAGCGCCGGGAGCGAGCACGACATCATATTCCAGCCGGCCGTCTCTCACGTAGTAGACGACATCGATGCCGGGATAAAGTTCGTGGTAGCGGACGCGCGCGTACGTGGGGATATTCTTCCGCCACTCGGAGGGTTGATTGCCGATGAGATAGTTCACCACGCCGGGCAGCTGCTCTTCACCCTGGCCGCGCACACTGCGGCGCGCGGATTCGAAAACCACCGCAACACGGGCCTCGCGCGAGATCCATTCGGCGCGTCCGGCACGCAGCGTCAAGGCTGCGCCGGGGGAGTGTACGATAAAATCCGCCGGGCCGGGCTCCTGCCCGCGGTTGGGTTCAAAGGCGACGGGAAGACGGGCAGCCGCGGCCAGAGCCGCAGTCAAGAACACAAGGGACACGCATCGCATAGGTTCCGCTTAGAGATTCCTTCTACTATACATACCCGTGCGGAGGGCCGCGGGTTTCGAAAAATGTTTCGGGTGCGATCGGGGTAACGCCTTGACAGACGCTCTTCGACCGCGGCATACTTGGCATAGTCTAACTATGGCAGAGATTCCGAGGCGCGACGAGATTCCACCCGGCACGCTGTACATGCTGATTCTGAAGGTGCTGGTTCGGCACGGAGAACTGCATGGATATGAGATTGCCAACTCGATCCAGCGCATCTCGGACGATGTACTGCAGGTGGAGGAAGGATCGCTCTATCCCGCGCTGCAGCGGATGTTGCTGAAGGGATGGGTGACGGCAGAATGGGGCGTGACGGCCGGCAACCGGCGCGCCCGATACTACCGGCCGACGGCGGCGGGCCGGAAACAGCTCAACGCGGAAATGGAACAGTACCAGCGCGTGAACGGCGCGATTCAAAAAGTGCTGCAAACGGCCTGAGGGTAACGAGTGATGACCTGGCTTGGTGAATTTTGGCGGCAAGTACGCTTCCGGCTTCGTGGAGCGAGGTTCGAGCAGGACCTGGCGGAGGAGATGCGGCTGCACGTGGACTTGCGGGCCGCCGAGAAAGAGGCGGACGGCCAGGATGCCGCAGCAGCGGCGGCGGCGGCGCGGCGGCAGTTCGGCAATGCGACGCGGCTGCAGGAGATGAGCCGCGAGGCGTGGGGCTGGAGGTGGCTGGCGAGCCTGTACCAGGATCTGCGCTATGGCATACGGGCGCTGGCGGCCAATCCCGGATTCACGCTGACGGCGGTGTTGTCGCTGGCGCTGGGGATCGGCGCGAACACGGCTATTTTCGGCATCATCAATGCGGTTATGCTGCGGGCGCTGCCGGTAGAGGATCCACAAGCCCTGGTGCAAGTCAGGCTGGGCGATGGACCCGACGACGAACTCAACACGCCGATTTGGGAACAGGTCCGGGATCATCAGCAGGCGTTCTCGGGAACGCTGGCATACGCGACAGAGTCTTTCGACCTCGCCAACGGCGGCGAGAGCCAACCGGCCCAAGGCCTGTGGGTGAGCGGCGACTTCTTCGGCGTGCTGGGAGTCCGGCCGATGATGGGGCGCGCGTTCCGCAGCGAAGACGACCGCTGGGGCGGCGGCGCTTCCGGACCCGTGGCGGTGATCAGTTACAAATTCTGGAAACGGCATTTCGCAGCCGATGCGGACGTTCTTGGGAAAACCGTCCGCTTGAACCGCCAGCCGTTTGTGATTATCGGTGTGACGCCGCCGTGGTTTATGGGGTTGGATGTAGACCGGGGCTACGACGTGGCGATTCCGATCGGCTGCCAGCCCATCCTGCACGGCGGGAGCGGGCCGCC
>CAZZHN010000087.1:0-17931 GCA_964654065.1 uncultured Solibacteraceae bacterium | reverse complement strand
GCGAAGCCATCTATCCCCAACTGAGCCGCGACCTGGGCGGCATCCCCATCCGCAACTTCTACTTCGACGGCACCCAATCCGACCTGGACCGCGACCTTGGCGTTTACATGGAGCTGGCGCGGAACAATCAGAAGCGCAGGGGATGAAGCCCAGGGCTTGCTGAAAGAGAGCCTCTCTTGTGGGGCAGCGCTTGCTACGCTTCAGCCGTGCGTTCGAGTTGTAGTTCCCGCATGTAAAGAAACAAAGGCAGGCCGAGCGAAACCCCCACCACCAGCACAGCCAGAATCTGGATCCACCGCTTTCCGATGCCGACGCGGGCACTCTCGATTCGCATGAACACAATCAGCGCCACAGCGGAAACGACAACATCCATGCCGAAAAACGCGCTGATCCGGTTCGCGAAAAGTTCATGGATCATCAGCCCAAGATTCAAGCCGTGGTCCGCTACCCAGGGAACGAATTGCCAGTAGGGAAGGATTGCTCCGAGGAGACACAGCAAGAGGTAAATCACCTTCGGTTTCATGCTGCAAATCTATCAGATGATGGGCTCGGAGTTCCGCCTGGGCCGCCTTTGTTATACTTCTCGCTCATGCCCTTGTCTTTTCGTGTTGCCGCCGGTGCTCTGCTCGTCTCTGCCACTCTCTTCGCCCAGCCTCCGGGGCGGCAAAAGCGCACGGTCACGGATCAGGAAGTGATGCGCGTGCATCGCTCGGCGATCCTCATCGACACCCATAATGACGTCACCTCCAGCACCGTCGCCGGGCTGGACATCGGAGTGCCGAACACGAATCACAACACCGACCTGTCGCGCATGAAGAAAGGCGGCATGGGCGCGCAGTTCTTTGCCGTCTACGTGGGCGGCAACTATGTGGATGGGAATCACTCGGCGCACCGCACGCTGGAAATGATCGACACCGTCAAGCACGACATCATCGAGAAGTACCCGCAGGATTTCGTGCTCGCCGTCACCGCCGAGGACATCCGGCGCGCACACAAACAGCACAAGATTGCGGCGCTGCTCGGCATCGAAGGCGGCCACGCCATCGAAGACAGCCTGCGCCTGTTGCGGGTTTATTTCGGCGAGGGCGTGCGGTATATGACGCTCACCCACACCAACAGCAACCACTGGGCCGATTCCTCGGGCGACGACAACAAGCCCAACAACGGCCTCTCGCCATTCGGCAAGGAAGTGGTGCACGAGATGAACCGGCTGGGGATGATCGTCGACATATCGCACGTTTCCGACAAGACCTTCTGGGACGCACTGGAGACCAGCCGCGCGCCTATTTTCGCGTCGCACTCCTCCTGCCGGGCGATTTCGCCGGTGCCGCGCAACATGACCGACGAGATGATCCAGGCCCTGGCCAAGAAAGGCGGCGTCATCCAGATCAATTTCTATTGCGACTTTCTGAACGCCGATGTCGCCAAGGCCGATGCCGCCGTGATGGCCAAGATCAACCCGATGCTCCCGCAGTTGATGGCCAAGTACGCCAATGATCCCGACGGACTGGAGCACGCCATGAAAGAAGTTCGCGCGGCGGCGGGCGCCGGGCCCATGCAGCGCGCCACCCTGAACGACGTAGTGGCGCACATCAATCACGTGGTGGCCATCGCCGGAGTGGACGCAGTCGGCCTGGGCAGCGACTTCGACGGGATCGAGTGCGCCCCGGAAGGTCTGGACGGCGTCGACAAGTGGCCCAACCTGACGCGCGCCCTGCTGGAAGAAGGCTACACCGCCGCCGAAATCCGCAAAATCTATGGCGGCAACACGCTGCGCCTGATGGCGGAAGTGGAGCGGGTGGCCCGGTCGTCGCGCTAGCTTGCCGCCTCCCGCTCCTGGCATTCCAGGGTGAAAACGCGCAGGCGGTTGGGGCCACGGCGCTCTTAGTCGTGCCGGATAAATCCGGTGACGGTCCCAAGCCCCTTTCCTCTCAACAAGTTTACTTTTGTACTCGGGCAACTTGCTAACGGTTGCAATGTTGCAATTCTGTTAACGAGAGAGTGTAATATGTCTGTGCGGTTCCTCGTGGTTGCAATCGCCGCAGTGCTCTGTAGCATCGCGGCCTGGCGCTTGTTCGGAGCCTGGTTTAAGAACAAAGGCCGCCGGGTTGTGACCTGCCCGGAGAATCAACGCCCCGCCGGCGTAACCCTGGATTCCCGTCACGCGGTGGCGACCGCCCTGGGACGCTCGCCGGAGTTGCGCCTGGAGTCCTGTTCGCGCTGGCCGGAGAAAGCCGGCTGCGGGCAGCAGTGCTTGAGCGAAATTGAGGCCTCGCCGGAAGGGTGCCTGGTTCGCAACATCCTGCTGGCGTGGTATGTGGGCAAGGTCTGCCATTCCTGCGGCATGGCGATCGGCGAGATCCCGCTGGCCGGCGCCAGGCCGGCGCTGCTTCTCGCCCATGGCGAAAGCGTGGATTGGAACGAGATTCCGGCGGAGAAGTTGCACGAAACGCTTCTGGCGGCGAGCCCGGTCTGCTTCGCCTGCCACACAGCCAGGAAGATGCTGCACCAGCATCGGGAGTTAATTTCCGGCCTGTCGGAAGCCACCGGCCGGCCATTGCGGTAGCCCCTGGGAGGGCAACCGGGAAGAAGAAGTTGAGCCGTGTTCGCTCTTCGAGTTGCGAAGCTGTTGCAGCACCTTCCGCTCCTGTCCGCGCCGCTGATTGGCGCCGTAACATCATGCGCGCAGTCGATTCCGGCCCCGCCGCCCGCCACCTTATATACCGAGTTTCAACAAGCTCCGCCGGCGGCGGTATTGGATTCGATTCGCGGCGAGTCGGCAGCCATCATGGGCCGCCTCGGCATTGGCCTGGACTGGCGGTCGCTGGCCGGAGCGCACGGGAACGAGGTTTCGCTCCAACTGGCGGTGATCCACTTCCAAGGCAGATGCGACGCGGGCGGCCTGAGTCCAAACCGCGTTCAGCCGGGCGCTCTGGGCTGGACCCACGAAAGTGATGGCGTCATCCTGCCGTTCGGCGAGGTCGATTGCGATCGTATCCGTTCTTTCATCCAGGTGGACCTGCTGAGCGTGCCCGCCCGTGACCGCGAGTTCATCTTCGGCCGCGCCGTGGGACGAGTGCTGGCGCATGAGTTGTATCACATTCTGGCGAGATCGGCCCACCACAGTTCGGCCGGCGTTGGGAAAGCGGCTTATGCGGTGGAGGATTTGCTCGCCCGGCACTTCGTCTTCGACGCGGGCGAATCCGAGGAACTGCGGGGCAGCGTGATGCGCAGTGAGAGCGCCGAGCCGGCGCACTGAAGCGTTTGGCGAGGCCATGTTCCAGGAGCCCTGCCTTCCAGTCCCACCACTCCGGATTGCGGTGACCCGGTTCCCCTGAGTGAAGGCACGCAACGATTGGGGCAAGCGCTTCTTTAGTCGCGGTCTCGCCCGCCGTAGCCTGCGAATCACCCCTTTTCTTTACAATCACCCGGTATTTCCAGTACTACAGTTCTCAACTGGCAATCGTCTTGCGGACTGACTGGCACTGGAGTGTGTATGGTTCCGCCGATTCCGGCCTGGAATCGGAACGGCTGGCTGCCGGCAACCATACTGGACCGGGAACGTCCCATCTGGGCCTGATTCCGGCCGCCACGGCACGAGTCACCATTGGTTACCTCTGCCGCGGGCCTTCCGGCGAGCCTCCGCCGGAAGGGAGCGCCCGCGCTTCGCGCCGATCAGTTCACGTGGATTGGAGTCAGATCCTCGCCGGGCACCAGCGCCAAGCGGCGCAGGCGCGTATCGATCTGCTTCGCTGCCACTAAGCGGGCAGGATGGTCCGTTCATCCGAGTCAGTTGCGCCTCCTCAACCGCCGGCCCGCCGCTCATTCAGATGATGAGGTTGGTTTCATGTGTGCACGTGTCTTGTGGTTGCCGCTGGCGGTTGGTCTGGCGGTGGGCGCGCAGCCGGAACCGGTCGTAGTTCCGATCCTTGTTTATACCGGCTTTCAGCATCAGCCGGCGGCATCGGTGTCGGATACCATTCGCACTGAGGTGGAAACGATCTTGGGGCACTCCGGCATTGAATTCGGCTGGCGCTCTCTGGGCGATGCGATTCCCAATGAAGACGCCGCGGAACTGGCAGTCATCCAACTCAAGGGCCGGTGCGACATCGCCGGGATGCTGCCCCAACATCATGACCTGGCGGCTTGGGTTGGACTTATGTCAGCGACGGCGCCATCCTGCCCTACGGCGACGTCGATTGCGATCGCATTCGGTTATTCATTCAAATGGGGCTGCTGGGCGTGCCCGCCAGGCAGCGCGAGCAGGCCTATGGCCGCGCGGTAGGGCGGGTCGTGGCGTACGAGTTGTACCACATCCTGACTCGAAATCCACGCCACGGTTCGGTGGGGGTTGGCAAAGCGGCGTACACGGTGCGCGATTTGCTGGGCGACCGCTTCGTCTTTGACGAGGCGGAATCGGAGCAGCTCCGCACCAACCAGCCGCGCCTCTTGAGCCCCTAGACGGGCGCCGCGCCGGGCAGAGGAGCTGGCTTCGCGTTACTAACCCGTCCGGCCCGTCTCCTTCAACGATGGATCGTCTTCCGCCACCATTTGCGCCGCAATCAACTGGCGCGCCGGACCGCGCAGGCGCGACCGCTGGGTCCAGTAAACGGTGGCCGCGATCATGCAGATGATGCCGCTGCCAGTCACGGTCCATGGGGCGCCGACGCGGCCGGCCACCACGCCGGCCAGCAAGGCGCCGAACGGCGCCATCCCCATGAACACCATCGAATAGACTGACATCACCCGCCCGCGCAGCTCATCCGGCACCATGCTCTGGACCAGCGTGTTCGAGGAGGCCATCTCGATCATCATGGTGTAACCCACCGGCACCAGGATGCAGGCGGATATCCAGAAGACCCGCGACCAGGCAAATCCGATCAGGGTGGCGCCGAAGGCGAACGACGCCAGCGGCAGCCAGCGGCCAAGCCCTTTCAGCTCGGTGCGGCTGGCCAGCCGGAGCGCTCCGGCCACTGCGCCCACCCCGGCGCAACCCATCAGCCAGCCCAGCGCCCGCGGCCCTCCGTGCAGAATACGGTCGGCGAAAATCGGCATCAGCACCGCGTAGGGCATACCGGTCAGGCTCACCACTCCCAGCAGCATCAGGATGGCGTGCACCGGCGTGTTGCGCGTCACGAAGCGAAACCCTTCCACTACGTCCGCCAGCGGCGATTCGCCTGTCGCGACGCGCTCGCGCTCCTCCACGTTCATCAGCAGCAAGCCGGCGATCACCGCGATGTAGCTCACGGCGTTGGCGAAAAAGCACCAGCCTTCGCCGATGGCCGCTACCAGGATTCCCGCGATGGCCGGGCCGATGATCCGCGAAGCGTTGAACATGGAGGAATTGAGCGCGATGGCGTTCATCAGGTCGGCTTTGCCTACCATCTCCACTTGAAACGACTGGCGCGCCGGAATGTCGAAGGCGTTTACCACGCCCAGCAACGACGCCAGGACGAAAACATGCCAGACGTGCACCCTCCCGGTGAGGGTGAGCGCAGCCAGGGCGAAGGCGAGCAGCATGGAAGCAGTTTGCGTGCCGATGACCACGCGCCGCCGGCTGTAGCGGTCGGCCACGATGCCTCCCACCGGCGCCAGGAAGAAGATCGGGATCTGGCCGGCGAAACTCACGCCCCCCAGCAGCACCGAAGAGCCAGTGAGGCTGTACACCAGCCACGCCTGTGCGAGGTTCTGCATCCAGGTACCGATGAGGGAAATGAGCTGTCCGCCGAAAAAGAGCTGGAAATTCCGGTATCCGAGGGCGCGCAATGTCGCCGGGAGCTTCATCAAGCTTTAATTGTAGTGTGCCGGCCCAGAGCGGCCTCCGGCGCTCCCGCCGGGCCGCGCCACACCCGCACATGCAATGGTTGACCGGCTACTCGGACCTGGCTTTCACGAAGGCCACGGATTTTTCGAGTGCATCGAGAGCGGAATCAAACAGTGCTTCGCCCTGCGGCAGGTCGGGCCGCTTCTGGCCCTGCGGGCCAAGGCAGAAGTCGTGATATCCGTTCTCGTAGACTTCCATGCGAACCGTCTTGCCCGCCGCCGCCAGGGCGTCATGCAAGAGAGTCGTCACCGGCAACAAGCTGTCGGCGGTGCCCACCAGAATCAGAATCGGGGTGCGAATCGGCTCGATGTTCCTGCGGGAGATTTCAGGATCCGGCTTCACGTCCTTGAAGGCATCGGGCCCGCGAGTTGCCGGCATGGTGAGCCCGAGAAACCAGATCGCGGCCGGCGCGCCCAGAACGGCGGCATGCACCGGAACGCGGGACACCAGATTCATCACCAGGTTGCCGCCCAGGCTGACGCCGTAGAGGCTCAACTGATCGGGATCGACGTAGGGAAGCGCCTTGACGTAGTCGATCACGGCCAGGCCGTCGTCGATCGACGTGACCATGCCGTTGGACGATGGCGCGGACATCAGGTTCATGTTGCCGCCGCGATAGTCGGCCACGGCCACCACATAGCCCTCCTGCAGGAACCGCTCCCAAACCGGCCCGCCGGTGTCGCCCCTGGACCATCCGACCAGCTGTTCCATGCCGCGCCCGCCGGGCCCCCGTGAAACATGATGATGGCGGGATGGCGGCCCTCTCCCTTGGGCTTGCGGATCGCCGCGGCGACGTATAACCCGTCTTTGGATTTGATATAGACCGGCTGAACCGGCGAGTCGGCTGCACTGACCACGTGGATGTACTTGTCGGTGGGAAGCGGCGCTGTGCTGCCGGGGTTGTGATGGATCTCCGCGCCGGCGACGCTGGCGCGGAGAGCGCAAATCAAGCCTGTTCGCATATGGACCGTATTCTATATCCCTGCAGATGTTGGGCCCTGTTGGCTGGGGCAGGTAAGCCGGGGCCGGAATTTATTCCTGGCAAAGCGCCGCGCGTTGCTGCTGCAACTCAGGCCGGTACTCCGGCGGCACCAGCAGGGTCAAGGCGTCGGGAACGATGCGGATCTCGGCCGGCAGGCGGCCCGCGAATTCGCCGTCAATCTGCAGGAAGACGCGCTCATTCAGCGGCTTCGGGGCCAAGACGCGCTGCGCGCGCAGTACCGTGACGCCGCGCACGCCTTCCACCCGGTTGGCGACGAGGTTGGCGAAATAGCGGACGTAGCGCAGCGTGGAGCGGCCCTCGAACAGGACCAGTTCGAAGTAGTCGTCGAAGAGGCTGACCTCGCGGGCGATCTCGAAATCGCCGCCGTAATTGCGCACCCTGCTGACCAGGGCAAACGAGCAGCGGTGGCTCACGCCGTCGGCCTCGATGGAGAACTCCGGCAGGCGCCGGCCCAGCATGCTCCAGCCGGCGAGCCAGTACGCCAGCTTGCCGGCGCGGGCCTTGAGCGGAGCGCTGACGTGGTAAACAATATGGGCGTCCAGCCCGATGCCCGCCATCAGCAGAAAATGCCGGGTGGCTGTGCCCGCTTCGGAGCTTACCTGCCCGATCGAAATGCGACGCGGATGGCACTCGCCGAGGCGGCGCGCGGCGCCCAGGAAATTGCCGCCGAGTTTCATCTCCGTCGCCAGCACGTTGGCGGTGCCCGCCGGCAGCACGCCCAGCGGCACCTGGGAATGCACCATGCCCTCGGCCACTTCATTGAGCGTGCCGTCGCCGCCGGCGGCCAGGATCAGGTCCGCTCCACGGGCGATCTGTTCCCGCGCCAGCTCGCTGGCCGTGCGCGGGCCGCTGGTGGGGCAGCAGGTCACTTTGTGCCCGTCCTGCTCCAGGATCTCGACGGCGCCCGCGACCAACGCGCCTCCCTTCCGTCCCAACCTTCCCGCGCACGGGTTGTAGATCAGTACGGTTTTGTTGTAGCTGGTGATGGTGGACTCTCCCGTTCCTCGTTAGATTATAGATGAGAGCACCATGAAGGATTTCGCGCGGGAAGCCGAAACGTTGCGCGCCCAGTTGCGGCGGCACGAGCATCTGTACTATGTCCTCGACCAGCCGGAGATCAGCGACGCCGAATACGATGCCCTGATACGCCGCCTGCGGGGACTGGAGGAAGCTCATCCGGAGCTGGCTTCCCCCGATTCGCCGACCGGCCGGGTAGGCGGCAAGCCGCGCGAGGGCTTCGTCAAGGTACGCCACAGCGCGCCGATGCTCAGCCTGGACAACGCGCTTAACGAAACCGAGCTGCGGGATTTCGACCGGCGCGTGCGCGACCTGCTGGAAGGCGCGCCGTACGCATACGTCGCCGAGCTGAAGCTGGACGGCCTTTCGATGGCGGTGCAGTATGAGCAGGGCCGATTCCACCAGGCGGTGACCCGCGGCGATGGCTCGGTTGGCGAAGACGTCACCGAGAACGCCCGCACCATCCGCTCCGTGCCGCTCAGCGTGGACGCGGCGTGGCCGGCCTTTGAAGTGCGCGGTGAGACCGTCATGAACCGGCGCGCATTTGAGCGGCTCAACGCGGAGCGCGACGAGCAGGAGCTGCCCCGTTTTGCCAATCCGCGCAATGCCGCCGCCGGCTCGCTGCGCGTGCTGGAGCCGCGCATCACCGCTTCGCGCCGCCTGGATTACTACACCTATTTCCTGATGGTGGACGGCCGCTTCGCCCTGCCCAGCCATTGGGCATCGCTGGACGAGATGGCCCGCCTCGGCTTCAAAGTCAACCCTCATCGAAAACTGTGCGCCGGCGTGGACGAGGTGCTCGAGTTCTGCGGCCATTGGGAAACGCACCGCCAGGAGCTGCCCTACGAGATCGACGGCGTTGTGGTGAAAGTAGATTCGGTGGAGCAGCAGGGTACGCTCGGTTTCACCGCCAAGGCGCCGCGCTGGGCCATCGCCTACAAATACCCGGCGCGCCAGGAGCGCACCACGGTGCTCGCGATCGAAGTGCAGGTGGGCCGCACCGGCGCGCTCACCCCGGTGGCCCATTTGCAGCCTGTGGCGGTAGGCGGGGTCACCGTTTCGCGCGCCACTCTGCACAACGAGGACGAGATTGCCCGCCTCGGGCTGAAAATCGGCGACGAGGTGATCATCGAACGCTCCGGCGACGTCATCCCCAAGGTGGTCCGCGTCTGGGCGCAAGGCAAAGGACGCACGCCGTTTGTCATGCCCGTCCACTGCCCGGTCTGCGGCGGGCGGGTGGTGCGCGAAGAGGGCGAAGCGGCGCGGCGCTGCATCAATGTGGATTGCCCGGCCCGGCTGAAAGAATCGGTGCTTCATTTCGCGTCTCGCGGCGTGATGAACATCGACGGCGTGGGCGAGGCGCTGGTGGATCAGCTGGTCGACCGGGGGCTGGTGAAGAGTGTTGCGGATGTTTACCAGCTGACCGCCGACAAGTTGCTTTCGCTGGAACGCATGGGAGAAAAGTCGGCGGCGAATGTGCTCGCCAACATCGCCCGCTCCAAGCGGAATCCGATGCCGCGAGTCATTACTGCGCTCGGGATTCGTTTCGTCGGTGAGCGGACGGCGGTACTGCTGGCTGAAGGGCTGGGCAGCATCGACGCCCTGGCCACTGCCAGCGCCAAACAGTTGCAAAGCGTGGAAGAGGTAGGGCCCAAGGTGGCGGAGAGCATCCTTCAGTTCTTTCGCGAGCCGCGCAACGGCGAGTTGGTCGAGCGGCTGCGCGCCGCCGGCCTCAACTTCACCCACGCCTCGAAGCGGCCCGCCGGCGGCCCTCTCACCGGCTTCACCTTCGTGCTGACGGGCGCGCTGCCCACCCTCAGCCGCGAGCAGGCCAAAACCCTGATCGAGCAGGCGGGCGGCAAAGTGGCCGCCGCGGTGAGCAAGAAAACGAATTATGTAGTGGCGGGCGAAGAAGCCGGCTCCAAACTGGACAAGGCGCGCGCGCTGGGCATCGCGGTGGTCAGCGAACAGGAGTTGCGGCGTCTGATTGACAACGAAGCGTAGCGTTCGCGCTACTGGTGGTCGTCCCGCATCATGCGGCCCACACGCTTCAGATTGCTCTTGATCTCGTCTGTGGCGTCGAGCAGCTGGTTGGTGTCATAGATGACGCGCGGGGTCAGGAAGATGATCAGTTCGGTGCGCGACGTGTTGACGCTCTTGCTCCCGAACAGCGCGCCCAGAACCGGGATGCGGTTCAGGTACGGTATGCCGCCCGTGGCTTCGGTCTTGGTTTCGAGGATGGCGCCGCCGATGGCCACCGTGTCGCCGTCCTGCATGGTGAGCTGGGTGCTCATGGAGCGGTTCGAGAACGATGGTGAGTTGCCGACATTGGTGGACGAAGACCCTGCCAGCGGCGCGCTCACCTGCTGGTTGACCACCATGGTCACCACTCCGCTGGAGTTGACGTGCGCCAGGATGTTCAGCGTGACTCCCGTACTCTGGTTGCTCACCGTCTGATAGGTCTGCGAGCTGCCGCCGGAGGTCGCCCCGGACAGACCGGTGGAAGTCGCCACCGGAATCTGGCTGCCCACGTTCATCGTAGCCGGCACGCTGTCGGTGGCGATGATACTCGGCGCGGAGATCACCTTGGAGCGGCCCGTGCTTTCGTTCGCCTGCAGCGTGCCGAGCAGCTGCTTGGCCTTCAAAACCATCGCGCCGGCCTGCAGCACCAGGCCGCCCGGTCCCGCCGCGGCGAAGGGCGCAGTGGACAGCGGAATCCCGCCGATCAGGGATTGCGTGGAGTTCGCCGGCGACACGGAATTCCCCGTGGCGCTGGCAGCCGTGTTGCTTCCCGCCGACTGCAGATAGGTTTGCAGGCCGGCCGCAAAACTGCCCGATAGGTCCACTTCGTAAATCTTGCAATCGATCAGCACCTGGCGCGGCGCCACGTCCAGTTGCCGCAGCAGGTTCTGAATCTGTTCCCACTCCTCCGGCGTGCCCTGCACCAGAAGCGTGTTGTCAAAGGGATTGGGGATGACGTGCGGCATGCGGGCGCCCTGCTCGCCCCCGGCTCCTTGACCCAGATAGCTGCCGGTCCGGTCCGACGCCGCCGTCAGCGCGGCGGCACCCACGGCCGTGCCCTGCTGCGCCGCCATCCCCTGGGTAGGATACGCGCTGTAACCGCTGTTAGCACCGTAGCCCTGATAGCCGGCATATGGATTGCTGCCGTACATCCCGCCGCTGCCGCCATTCATGCCGCCGTAGCCCATTCCGTTCGACCCGCCGTAGCCCGAGTTGCCGTAGCTGCTGCCATAGCCGCCGTTCATGCCGCCCATACCGTAGCCGGTGCCCGTCCCATTTAAGCCGAGGCCCGAAGCGTACATGCTGGTGTTGGCCTGCTGAGCCAGCCCGATCAGGGCCATCGGATTCCCGGTGTAGAGGGCCATGATGGCCATCGCCACCGTTTCGGCGCGGCCGTATTTCAGACGGTAGACCCAGTTATTCGTGGATCCCGCCGTCATCTTCACCGGGATGTCCAGCTTCTCGATCCACTTCTCGACTTCCGCGAAGATGCCCGGATTGGGAGCCACCGCGATCAGCGTATTGATACGGTCCACCGGAATGAAACGCACTGCCGACGTTTTCTCAGAGAGCGCGTAAGCCCGGAAGATTGTGTCGAGTTCCTTGGCCAAATCGGTGGGCCGGCTGTTTTCCACGTCAAAGAGGCGCACGCGCTTGGTGGCGAAGGTGTCGCTGTCAAACAGGCCCACCAGTTCCATGGTCCGCCGCATGTTGCGGCTGTTGTCTTCCAGGATCAACAGGTTTGCCGGTTCGTAGGTGGAGTGCGTGGCGTATTCGCCGTAGAACGGCGACAGCAGCTTATCCATGTCGCTAGCCGTGGCGTACTTGAGGAATATCAGGTTAAGGATGGTCTCCTCGTCATCGGGCAGAGTCTTGGCGTCCGCGTTCATCATCGGCTTCAGTGGAAGCTGGGACACCACGCTGACCGGCACGATCCGGTACAGGTCGCCAACCTTGACTATTGTGCTGGCGTTGACCCGCAGAATGACCTGGAGCAGCGGCATCAGCTCCACCGCCTTCACTTCACCATAGGTGTGGATAGTTACCGAACCCTTCACGCGCGGATCGATCAGGATGTTGATCTTAAGCATTTTCGCGATCAGGTTGACCATCTCGATCAGGTTCACGTTGTCCATCGAGAGCAGGCCCTGGTCCGCCATCCTCGGTTCCTGCGCGGGCACCGTTGTCTTGGGGGGCGCGGGCTGCTGCGCCGGCGCGGGCGCCGGTTGCTGCGGTTGCGGCTGCTGGGCCTGCGGCTGTTGCGCCTGCCGCTCCTGCATGATCTGATCGATCGGCTTCGAGGGAGCCTGCGCCAGCAGCGCCGGAATCAGCGCTCCGGCCACCGCCAACGAAAGAACGAAAGGACGACGCATCGGCTTATTCCTGCCCGCCCGCCAAAACGGACTGCTGGCGCGCCCAGACGGCTTGCTCGACTTCGTCGAGGCCGGACTTCTTCGTCCGCCACCGGTAAACGCCGAATGGCCCAGGGCGCTCGAAGCAGACGGCGTCGCCATCCTCCCATGCCTTGACGTTCGCCCACGCTTCGGGGCGCACACGGGCCGATGCCTGTCCTTCCACGCGGGTAATGCCGAAGGGAGTCCGGCGGTACGTCCAGGTCCTGCCTTGCGCGTCGGTATGGCGGTAGAGGTTGGATTCCACCGCCACCGCGCCTTCGGGGAGGGCGAGCGGCGCCGTCCCGCCGGCCAGGCCGGCCGCTTGCAGCGCCGTCAACGAAACCAAAATCATCCAAAACGTTTTCATCGCTTCTCTCCCCGATCTATGCCTGCCGCCAGCAGCGGCCGCTGCGAAACTCTCACTGCACCGGCTCCCAGTAACAGGACGGGCCGAACGGCGTGGGGCTCACCACTTTGCGGAAACCGTCCACCACCGACCCAACCCGCGACGTGTCGCCAGGAGTACAAAGCTTGACGCCGAAGTGGGTATCCATGCCCGGCCCTGGCGTTGCCGGCTGAGGTGGCGGCGCCGCCGGCGCGGACGCGGCGGGAGGAGGCACATCCGTGCGCGCCGCTGCGGCCTGCATGGCGGGCGTCGAGTGATCCTCCAACTCGTCGACCGATTTGTGAATCACCTGGTCTCTCCATGCGAACTCGATCTCTCTTGTATTGACGCTGCGCAGCGTGAATTCGCCGATCGTCTCACCCGGATGCACCGGCTGATGCGCAGACCTGGAGTTGACGCTGAGGATGGCGATCGGCCCGTCGCCAATATTCATGTAACCGTGATAGACCGGCAGCGGCGGCACGGGCGGCGGGGGCGGCGGCGGGGGCGGCGGTTCGATCGGGACGTTGGGATCGCGCGAGCGGTCCAGCAGGTCCTTCTGCGCCACGTCCTTGTACGCGGCCGGCAGCACCGCGGGCGGGTTGGGCAATGGCTGCCAGGGCGCCATGGGCGGCGCAGCCACCGGGTGGCCCAGGGTGGCGGCCTGGTGCGCCTTGGCGGTGCGCGACCAGTCCCGCAATTCGATGGCGGCCCATGCGACGGCGCACGCCAGCGCCAGATTGAGAATCCAAAGCTTGCGGCTCACGCTCCCTGCCCTCCCTTCTTTTCGGGAAGCAGTTTGCGCGCCACCAGCGCCCCCACCGAAAGATGCACCTGTATGTTCTTCTTCCTGTCGCTGCCGCCGTTGACGCGCAGTTCGTTGGTGGCCAGAACTTGTGGTTGATCGGCCAGCGCTGCCATCAGGTTCACCAGTTGATCGATACCGCAGACGAAGGCCACCTCCACCGTCACCTCGCCGTAGTCGCCGCTGATCACGGCTTCGCTCATGCGCTCCACTCCGCGCACTTCAATGCCGTTCGCCTTGGCCACCCCCTGCACCAGCACCAGCAGCTGGGCCTGCGCCTGGGCCTTGGTATCGGCCTTGAGGATGCCCTTTTCGCGGCTGGCCAGTTCCGCCTGCGCCTGCCGGAGCCGCGTTTCCTTGGCGGTAACCGAGGCCGCCTTGGTGCGCGTGGATTCCAGGCGCTTCTCCGCGATCGGAATCGCTTCGGCGGCGGGGGCGGTTCCGGCGTCCGCGCCGCCAAACAAACCAAACCTCCAGGCAGCGGACGGAATCAGCAGCGCCAGGCCCGTCACCAGCCACGCGCGCGAGCGGCGGTCCAGGTTCCCGATCGTCATGATCTTCCCCTGGTGGTGTGGATCTGGAACACCTCGCCCGGTCCCACCGCGGCGTGCTGGTCCATATCCATTTGCGAATTTCGGAATAGCGGGGAAGAATCGAGGATCTTCAGCAGCGGCGCGGCCTGCGGCGCCTCCCCGTTGATGCGCGCCGCGTCGCGCGTCAGATCGATCGCGTTGGTCCACGCCGGCGGCTCTACCAGCCGGGTCAGCTCATTGAGCGCATCCAGATCGGCGCGGGTGCGGCTACGGTACTGGTCGAGAAGCGCGGTGCGGGCTCGGGTGCGGTCAATCTCCCGGTCGAGCGCGGCGGCGCGCAGTGCGCCGGGCTGCGCGCGCGCGATCTCGGCCTCGAGGGTCTTCAGGTACCGGCGATCCTGATATTTCGGCCACACCACCAGTCCGATCAGGGCCGCCACGGCCAGGCCGGCCAGCACCGCGGTGGGAACCATCGCGGCGCGCGAGCGCCGGAATTCGCGCGGCAGAACGTTCGCCGCCGGCGCCAGCCGGGGACAAGCCCCAGCCAGCGCCGTGGCGTACGGCAGTGCGTTGCGGGATAAATCGTTCTCAACCGGGTTGACCAGAGGCCGGGGCAGCACGTCTTCCAGAGTCAGGGGCGCCGTCTCCGGCGGCAGCCGCAACTCGGCCAGCGCCAGCGCCGCGGCGCGCTCCGGCGGCACCTCGACCTCGGCGGAAAACACCGGCCGCGACGGGCTTTCGCCGTACACTTCCACCGCGCCCCCCGGCGTCCGGCCCAAGGCCACGAAACCTTCCTCGCGACGGCGGTTGAGGCGGACGGCGGCGTGCAGCGCGGCCGCGGCGAAGGTAAGACTCGAGACCGCAATGCCGGCTGCCGCGAACAGCTCCATGTGGCGCTCAATGGCCGAGCGGCGCGCAATGCCGATCAGCACGCTTCCATAAGGCAGCGGCGACCAGCCCCACGCGACCTCCTCATCGCCGTAGGGATGCAGCGCGTCTATCTGCAGCCGGATGGCGCTCTCCATGTCGCGCGGAGCCACGCCCGGCAGCGCGAGCTGGCGGACCACCACCTCCCGCCGCGGCAGCAGCACGGTGGCGCTGAGCTGGCCGGCCCCGGCGGATTTCAGAAAGCGGCCATATTCGCCGCCCCATTCCGCGGCGGGCCGCCCGGCGAAGTCCGGAATGGCGAGGCGTCCCAGCACCTGGACGCCCAGCGGCCGAACCCGCACCACCACGATCTCCAGGTCCGTGGCGCCGATCGCGATTCCTACGCCGGAGCCGAACTCCAGCAGCTTGCGCACGTCTTGGGGAATTGCCAAGGGCATCGCCGTCAATCGCTCCACGCGGTGTCGTACCAGCGCAAAATGTGAATTGGGGCGTCGTAGCCCTGGGGCATGTACTTGACCATCGCCGCCACGGTGCGCCGCAAGCTGGAGAGTTGTCCGTTATCTAGGCGCAGGCGCGCTGTCGCCCGCATGGTGATAATGGAGTGGCCTCCCACCCTGAGCCTGCCGGCCGAGGGACCCGCCGCTTCGGACAGCGCCCCAAGCTGATCCACCGGAATCGGACCCTGGGCGCGGCGCCCCAGCACAACGCCGATCGCCGCCGGGCTGAGCCCCACCGCCGCCAGCACCGCCGGCGACGCCGTGTTCACATCCACCTGTGCGCCAGTCCCGTAAACCGACAGGCAGTCCACCAGGCCGGGCAGCCGTGCCAGATGCGTGCCGCCGGCGGCATCCTGCTGCGGGGCATAGGTTCCGTAGAAAAGTTCGGGGGTCACGCCGGGCACGGCCAACAACTCCTCAATCTCCTGTAAAGACGCGGCGGGCGGCCGAAAAGACGGCCCAGGCGTCAGGTCGATCGGGCCTGCCGCGCCGGTTCCGCGGGCCTGGTCGATGGCGTGCGCCAGCGCATCTGCCCGGACCCCGTCCAGCCCCAGCGCCATTCCCAGCCGGGTGAGGTCTTCTATGGTGGCCCGATTGACATTTAATTTGGCCGTTTCGGGGATGAAATCCACCCGCACATCGCCGCTCGCGAAATGGTAGATCACGCTGGTCGCGCCGTCCGGAATCGTGCGCTGGGCGGGGTTTTGAACACTCCACAAGGCCTCCACGGCGGCGCGATCGACTCCGGCGGCCGCCAGGTAGTAACTTCGCAGACCGTCGAGCGCAGTGGACATGCGTTCGGTTTCGCCGCGAATGGTCGTGGCCAGCGAAAACCCGATCACTCCCAACGCGGCCGAAAGCCAGAGCACCGTGAGCAGCGCGCTGCCGCGGCTGCCCCGCGCCCTCGTCACTGTTTCCGGCTGCATATCAAAAGTCCTGATACTGGATCTGCCACGAGCGGTGGATCCGGATGGGAGCCGTCACGGTGACCGGCTGCAAGCGTGACGGGTCGGCCTCGATCGGCGCCATTTCCACCCGGATCGCCACCGGCCAGCCCGTACCCGTGGCGCTCGCCATCCATTGCGGAGGCAGGAACTGTGGCTGCCGCGGAGGCGATGGCGGCGACACCAGGTAAGAGAAACGGCAATAGGCTAGCTCATCTGCCAGCACGAACGATTTCGGAGTGGCGGCCACGGGCGTGAAATGAATCACCCACCCGAGGGCGGGGTCTTGCGTCATATCGGCGCAGGCGCGGCCCGCCTCCGCCGGAGTGTATGGCGTCTCGTTGACCACCAGCCGCACCCCCCTGCCTCCCTCGCCCGCAATCACGAACATCTCCAGGATCTCCGCCGGCCCGCGCCAGCCTTGCTGCAGCGAAAAGGTGGAAACCAGCCGCATGGCTTGCGGCTCCGCCTGGAAGAACACGAATTTGGAAGTCGCCAGGTCCTGGCGTCCCAGGCAGGGCGGCTGCACCGGCACCAAGCCTTCCAACTCCTGCTGGAGGACTCGCTGCGCGCCGGCCACGCGCCGGTTGGCAAGCAGTTTCTCGTCCGTTTTGTGCAGCGCCTGCAGCGCCACCTGCAGGGAAAGCAGCATGGCCACCGAAAGGGCGCTCAACAGAGTGACCGCAATCAGGACTTCGATCAGCGTCACGCCGGCCCGCCCGCGTCGCGCTCCAGGCCTGCCCGAGCCGCGACCGTCAGGGAGCCGTGTCGCGGTGGCGCCGGGTCCGGCGGCGGCAGAACCAGGCATCCTCATGGCGTCATCACCCTGCGGCGCAGGCCTTCCAGGGTAAAGGTCCGGCGCTGGCTACCCACCATCCACCAGATCTCCAGCCGCACTTGGTCGAGCGTCAGCGCGCCCGGGCCCGGCATCGGCGGCGCTTCAAAAGGCGTGATCTGCGCTTCCCAGCCGGCTTCCATGCCGCCGGTCATCCCGGCATCGAACATCCCGCTCATCGGCCCGCTGGGATCAGCCAGGATATCGTTCATTCGCAGGCGTCCGAGCTGCACCACCCGGTCGTAGTCGCGCAGCCGCGCCGCGTTGCGCGCCGAGCCGGAAATGCTGGCCAGCAGCCCGACCACGGCGATTGCCATGATCAGGGTGGCCACGATCATCTCGAGCAGGGTGAATCCGCGCGTGCGCCTCACTTTGTAACGACGGTTTCCACGCGCGGAAAGCCGGTCATGGGGTCCAATTCCACCCTCCGCCGCCCTCCGTGGCGGTTGGAGTACTCCACACCGATGGCCGGCGCCGTGCCGCCGGGCACGATCACCATCTGGCGGCCGCCGGTTTCGGAGTCGTCGCCTTCCGGCAGCACTTTGTCCATGGTGATGCCCTGCGGTACCCGGAACCGGCGTACATAGCCATCGGCGCCGTCCGCAGAAATCGTTCCGTCTTTAAGCGAGATCAGCACTTCCACCGGCTGCTCGCTGCGTTCCGCGTGCGTCACCGCGCCGTTCAGGAAGCTCGCGATTGCGTCGCCGGTGGAGGCCAGCCGGACGCTATCCAGACCGGCTGAAACCGAGGGAATGGAGATCCCGACGATGACCCCGATCACGGCC